>NZ_BAABRU010000004.1:300000-415016 GCF_039545135.1 Herpetosiphon gulosus
TCCGTAGGTCATATCGGCCATATAGGCTTCGCGGCGTGAGCAAGGCCGCCAGTGCACCAAACGGCTATCATCTTGTTTGGCGTTGGGGTCGATATAATTGGGGTCGTAAATCGCTGAATAATCGTGGGCGATATAGCCCGTGCTCATGCCGAGGCTATGGAAGATTGGCCCCATCCAGCCACCACCAACTTTGGCGAGGTAGTCGTTGACGGTAACCAAGTGTGCGCCACGGCCAGGAATTGCATTGAGGAACAAGGGCAAGGAAGCCACCAAGGTCTTACCTTCGCCAGTCTTCATTTCGGCGATGCGGCCTTCGTGCAGCACAATCCCGCCGATCATCTGGACATCGTAGTGACGTTGACCAATCACGCGGCTTGAGGCTTCGCGCACCAAAGCAAAAGCTTCGGGCAACAATTCATCAAGCGCCGCATCTTCAATCGTCCGTAATTCCTTTTGATAGTCTTTTTCGACGGTGGAATCGTGGCGATTTTCGTCGGCGTAGCGGTCGTCGAGCGCTTCACGATCCGCTTTGGTTAGCTCTGCGAACCGTGTGCGTAATTCAGCCGTTTTTTCACGGAGTTGTTCATCGCTAAGAGCCTTCATTGTTGGCTCAAGGGCGTTAATTTCATCTAAGGTTGGCTGCATTTTCTTCACAACCTTAGCGTTGGGGTCGCCCAGTAGTTTCCCAAGCCATTTAAACATGTGGTACCTCGTGGTGTCTGAATATCGGCAGCACGGCTGCATCGCTAGATTATACCACGCAGCTTTGGGCCTTTGAATGCCTTAAAAGCTGCTTAAACGAAATGTTAACGCACTGCCAATAGTCGTGGAGCTTCGCGTTTGAGCAACCGTTGAAACTTGCCAATAAAGCGCCCAAGCTGCGGATCACTGCGTTCCAACGGCAGTTGATCGAGCGCAAACCAGCGAATTTGGCTAAATTCAGCTTGATCGTAGGCCAATGGTTGTTGCGAATCAGCTTGCACTACATACCACAAGGAAACATCAATATGACCTGCGGTCAACCCAACCGTTTCGGTCACGGTGATGAAGCAGGGATCTTGCCAATAAAACTCAGCTTGAATGCCCAATTCTTCTTCGATCTCACGAATCACGGTGATTGCTGGATGTTCATCTGACTCAACATGGCCGCCACATGGCAACCATAATTGAGCATTGCGATGATCGACCAATAAAATCTGAGCCGTCGCCGGATCGTACACCACAATGTAGGAAACTAAGTGCATTGGCGGGGTTGCAGGCTTGGCCGTGCGAAACAGTGGCGCATCGCTATCGATCCATGCCAAGGTTTCATTACAATCGGCCTGCTCGCGTAAATCCAAAGGGGCAATTTGAGTCACTAAGCTACGAATGGTTGAACGCATAACTTCCTCCAACGATCAATTCTCGATTTGATCCACAAAGGACACGAAGAACGGAAACCACGAAGGACACGAAGAACGCGAAGGCTCTTTTTTAGCCACAGATGACACTGATTATTTTGATTATTTGGCTAGCCCCAACCTTCAATGACCGATCCCGCTTTTGCCTTTTGATTTCTGACTCTATGTTCTATGCTCTATGTTCTTCATCCTTTCAAAGCGTCGATGCTACCAACCAGCAATGGCACACTATCATTGATAAAATGTTCGAGGTTTTGGCAACGATCGCTATACAGCCAGCGGGCGGCCAATGCATAAACCGACCAACTAAGCATAGTTGCCAGTAATTGGCGTTGCATGGCTGGCACACCACGTAACGGCCCATAATGATCAAGCCAGGTTTGAATATGCTGCTCAAGCATGCGCTTGATCTGATTTTCCGCCAACGAATCGAAAAACCGATGATATTGGTTGCATTGACCATGGATCATCGCCCAATGGTCGGCGATCGCCCATAGCAAAGCTTGCATATAGCGCGTTGGCGTATCGGGATAATGCTGCATGCGCCGATCAAGATACAGCATAAAGCCATCACGAATCAGCTCATCGACCAAGGCATATTTATCGCTGAAATGGGCATAGAAGGTTGCGCGATTGATCGTCGCAGCTTCGGCAATCTCATTAACTGTGACTTCTTCGAAGGTACGGGTGCGCAAGAGCTGAATCAAGGCATCAAGAATTAATTTACGGGTGCGCTTGGTGCGCGGATCAATTTTAACTGCGTTTCCCAACATTTTAGCTCCTTTGTTGCCTAAACAACAAATTTTCGTTTTTGCTGGTTGACACTATACCACGGCTTCTTTATGCTATTCAACAGATGTCAATTAAACAACGAGTGTTGTTTAGATCTAGAAATTCATTAGCGAGGTTTTCAATCATGGCAAATACCCAAGGTTTGGTAGCGATCACAGGTGCGGCTGGGCAATTAGGTCGTTTGGTTTTGCAACAAGTGCTCGAAAAAGTTGCGGCAAATCAAGTTGTGGCAATCACCCGCGATCCCGCCAAATTGGCCGATGTCGCTGCTCAAGGGGTTAAAGTCGTTGCTGGCGATTTTAGCGATCCCGCTGGTTTGACCGCTGCCTTGGCTGGAGTCGAGCGTGTCTTGATGATTAGTATCGATGTGATTGGCGGCGAACGAGTGCGTTTGCAAACTGATGCAGTCAAAGCAATCGCAGCGGCTGGCGTGAAGCATCTGGTTTATACCTCGGCAATCAATCCCGCCGAAGCCCCAATGGAATTTTTGCGTGAACACGCTGCGACCGAGCAAGCGATCGTAGCCAGCGGTTTGAGCTACAGCTTCTTGCGCAACAACTTCTATTTTGAAACAATTACCGATAAAGTGAAAGGCGCTTTGGCTGGGGGCGTAATCGCTGCCGCCGCTGGCGATGCCGCTGCTGGCTTAGTTGCCCGCGCCGATTGTGCTGCTGCCGCCGCTGCCGCTTTGGTCAGCGCTAACACAACCTCAGAAGTGTATAACATCACTGGCCCTGTGAGCTTGAGCCACAAAGCAATCGCTGAAACTGTGGCTGAATTTGCAGGCCGCGACGTGGTTTATCAGCCCATTGATGCCGCCAGCGCCCAACAACAACTTGAGCAATTTGGCTTGCCTGCCCAAATCGCAGGTTTCGTCGTCGCGATCGACCACGATTTGATCGGCTCAGGCGCGTTGGATCTTGTGACCAACGACGTTGAGCGCTTGACTGGTAAACCAGCTCAATCATTGGCCGAATATCTCAATGCCAACCGTGGTTTGTTTAGCTAGATCCCCTCACCCCAACCCCTCTCCCACGCTGCGGGAGAGGGGCTTTTTGTTTTGTGGTTCCTCGGGCGAAAGAAGATGCTAGGGGCGAGAGGATTAACTATTTGCTTGTAGTAGGATTATGAATTGGCAAGCCAACCACGTTGCCCCATTCAGTCCAAGAGCCATCATAATTGCGCACATTTTTGTAGCCCAGCAATTCATGCAGCACAAACCAAGTCAATGATGAGCGCTCGCCAATCCGGCAATAAACCACGGTATCACTTTCGGGCGTAACCCCAACATCGCCATATAATTGGCGAATTTCATCGGCGCTTTTGAATGTGCCATCATCGTTGACTGCTTTAGCCCAAGGCACATTGACCGCGCCTGGAATATGGCCGCCGCGCACAGCACCTTCTTGGGGATATTCGGGCATGTGCAATTTTTTGCCGGTATATTCATCGGGCGAGCGTACATCAACCAAACTATGACCAGTGGGCAATTCAATCGCGGTTTGACGCGGATTTGGCCGACCAATATGGGCTAAAACATCATCGCGGAAAGCACGAATTTCAGGCTTGGGTTCGCCGACAACATAGCTGGTTGGCTCGAATGTTGGCACAACGCGAGTCAATTCACGGCCTTCATCGATCCATTTTTTGCGGCCACCATTCATAATTTTGAGCTTTTCGTGACCAAGCAATTGGAAAACCCAGTAAGCATAGCAAGCCCACCAATTATTTTTATCGCCATAAAAAACGATGGTGGTGTCGTTACTAATCCCAAATCGGCTCAGCAAGGCAGCAAAATCGTCGCCATCAATATAATCACGAATCTGCAAATCGTTTAAATCATCTTGCCAATTGATTTTGACGGCGTTGGCGATATGGCCCATCTCATACAGCAAAATATCTTCATCCGACTCAACCAAGCGCACCTTGGGATCATTCAAATGTTCGGCAACCCAATCCGTGCTCACCAAGACCTCAGGATTCACATAATCGCTCATCGATTGCTCCTTTATCGAATTAATAATTAAGCCTCAAGCAAAATTTGATCGCCTTCAATTTTGAGGTTGTAGACCTTCAATGGTTCGGTCGCTGGCAACGAGCGCGGGCGGCCACTAGCTAAATCAAAACGTGCGCCATGCAACGGACACTCAATCGTGCAATCATCAACATCCAACTCGCCCTCGTGTAATTCGGCATAGGCATGGGTGCAGATGTTGCTGGTGGCGAAATATTGCGTGCCACAGCGAAAAATCCCGACTTGCTCGCCAGCAAAATCAATTTGAATCGCTGACGTTTCGACCAAATCTTGCAGCGTTGCAACAACGTGAAAGCTCATCATTATTCCTTAATTTATTAACTAAATTGATTAACAATGATCTGACATAGAAAACGCCGAGGACGCAGTGGTTGCGCCTCGGCGTTGGTAGGCCAAGCCTAGCCGACCGAACCTTCCATTTCCATTTGGATTAAGCGGTTCAATTCGACCGCGTACTCCATGGGCAATTCGCGGGTGAATGGCTCCATAAAGCCCAACACAATCATCGAAAGTGCTTCGGCTTCGTCGAGGCCACGGCTCATCAGATAGAACAATTGCTCTTCACCGATTTTGCCGACGGTTGCTTCGTGGGCGACGGTTGCTGAATCTTCCTCGATCTCGATGTAGGGAATCGTATCCGAGGCTGAGCGATCGTCAAGAATCAAGGCATCACACACCACGTTGATTTTGGCGTTGTGTGCACCGCGCATAACCTTAGCCAAACCACGATAGGTCGTACGACCGCCGTTCTTCGAGACTGATTTGTTGGTGATACGGCTGGTAGTGTCGGGAGCGCCGTGCACCATCTTGGCCCCAGCGTCTTGATGTTGGCCTTCGCCAGCATAAGCAACTGAGAGCACCTCACCCTTTGCGCCGCGACCCATCATGTAAACCGCAGGATACTTCATGGTCAACTTCGAACCAATGTTACCATCGACCCATTCCATCGAAGCATCTTCATAGGCTACGGCCCGTTTGGTCACCAAATTGAAGATATTGTTGGCCCAGTTTTGAATCGTGGTGTAGCGGCATTTGCCACCTTTCTTCACGATAATTTCAACCACTGCTGAGTGCAATGAGTTGGTGCTATAAACTGGCGCGGTACAACCTTCGATATAGTGCACTTCTGCGCCTTCATCAACGATAATCAAGGTGCGCTCGAATTGGCCCATGTTTTCAGCGTTGATGCGGAAATAGGCTTGCAATGGAATATCGACCTTGACACCTTTGGGCACATAGACGAACGAACCACCCGACCAAACCGCTGTGTTCAAGGCAGCAAATTTGTTATCGGCTGAAGGAATGATCGTGCCGAAATATTCCTTGAACAATTCTGGATACTCTTTCAAGCCAGTATCGGTATCAAGGAAGATCACGCCCAGTTTTTCCCACTCTTCGCGCAACGAGTGGTAAACAACTTCTGATTCGTATTGAGCGCCAACGCCAGCCAAGAACTTGCGTTCGGCTTCAGGAATACCCAATTTTTCAAAGGTATTCTTGATACTTTCTGGTACATCGTCCCAGTTATTTTCGGCGCGTTCGCCAGGCCGCACATAATAGTGAATATCTTGGAAATCCAACTCGGCTAAGCGAGGGTTGGCCCAGACACCACTAACGGGCAATGGTTTTTTATGGAAAATTTCCAGCGCCTTCAAGCGGCGTTGCAACATCCATTCAGGTTCGCCCTTCATTTCCGAGATCGTGCGCACAATATCGGCACTCAGACCCTTTGAGGATTTGAATGTGTAGTTCTCTTCGTCGCGAAAGCCGTACTTCGAGTAATCAAACTCGATTTCGTTTTGTGCAGGGTTGGACATGCCCTGAGCCTCCTATAGTGTGATCACGAATAAGTGATGAGATTACTTGATTCAGAATCTTGCAATTCTGTTTCTAAATGATGCCATTCGTTAGCAGAAAATTCGGCTAGTGCCGTGGCAATTGATTGTTGATAGCGCCGCTCACCCAATCGTTCGAACAAGGCATAGATTGCCCAGAGACCGAATCCGGCTCCAGCCAATTTAACTAATCGTATTATGTTGATTAGTGCTGGATATCGAGCGGACTGGATCAAAGGCGATCCTCATCGTCGTCAACCAGATTGACCCCGTAGAGACCAGCTTTGAGCGTTTTGAGCGAGAGCAAGGCACATTTCAGCCTCACGGGACCAATCGGTATCCCCAATAAATCGAGGATGGTTTGTTTATCAAAGGCTTTAGCTTCATCAACGCTTTTGCCAGCAAGTTCTTCGCTGAGCATCGAGGCTGAAGCTTGGCTAATCGCACAACCTTTACCTTTAAATTTTACATCAACAATCCGCTCGTTTTCGACCAACAAATAAATGCTGAGTTGATCGCCACACAACGGATTATGCTCGTGTTGCACAATCGTTGGCTGCTCAAGCTCGCCGTAATTTCGCGGATGGCGATAATGATCTAATATATTTTCACGATATAAATCGTCCACAAGGCCTCACAGTTGGAAGGTATCGCGAGCCAAAACCAAGGCTTCGGCCAAACGATCAATTTCTTCCTCAAGCGTGTATAGGTAGAATGATGCGCGTACCGTTGCTGGCACGCCCAGAATATCGTGCAACGGATGGGTACAATGATGCCCAGCCCGCACTGCAATCCCTTGGGTATCGAGAATCGCTGCCACATCGTGGGCATGCACACCAGCCAAGGTAAAGCTCACCAAGCCACCGCGCTCGGCAGCAGGTGGACCAAAAATGGTCAACCCATCGATGCCGTTGAGTTTATCCCAAGCGTAGTGAGTTAATTGGCGTTCGCGCTCGTGAATCGCCTCCATCCCAAGCCCATTGAGGAAGTCTATCGCCGCGCCAAGGCCAATTGCCTCGGCAATCGCTGGCGTGCCTGCCTCGAATTTCCATGGGAGATCGTTCCATGAGCTTTCGCGTAGCCCGACCCGTTTGATCATATCGCCGCCACCCATAAACGGCGGCATCGCTTCAAGTAATTCGCGTCGCGCCCACAGAACCCCAATGCCGGTTGGGCCACACATTTTATGCCCTGAAAAGGCCAAGAAATCACAGCCAAGCTCTTGAACATTGACTGGAATATGCGGCACACTTTGCGCCCCATCCACCACCACCAAGGCTCCGACCTGTTTGGCAGCAGCAATCACCCGTTCAACCGGATTGATCGTACCCAATACATTCGACATGTGAGTCATTGCCACCAATTTGGTGCGTTCAGTCAATAATTGATCAAGCTTGCTCAGATCGAGCCTACCGTGAGCATCAAGCTCGATAAAATCAAGCTCTACACCAATTTGGGCTGCTAGCAATTGCCATGGCACTAAATTGGAATGATGTTCGCTGACTGTGAGCAAAATTCGATCGCCTGCTTGCAAATTAGCACGACCCCAGCTTTGAGCAACCAAGTTAATAGCTTCGGTGGTATTGCGGGTAAAAATAATTTCTTTGGTCGATTTCGCGCCGATAAAGCGGCCAATTGTGCGGCGTGTGCCTTCATAAGCTTCGGTAGCGGCTTCGCTAATCTGATACACGCCTCGATGAACATTCGCATTAATCGTGCGATAATAGCGATCCATCGCTTCAAGCACAGCTAACGGCTTTTGGGCAGTTGCGGTGCTATCCAAATAGGCTAAGCGATGGCCGTTAATCGATTGATCCAAGAGCGGGAATTGCTCGCGAATGGCCTGAATATCAAGGGTTGTTTGTACAGACATAACTCACCAATATCCGATTCCATAAAGGAAACCATGAATTGCTTATTTTGATCCACAAAGGACACGAAGAGTACGAATGTTTGGCTCTTGTGATCCTACCAAGATTTATAGGCAATTAATAAAAAATTGCTTATTTTGATCCACGAAGGACACGAAGAGTACGAATGTTTGGCTCTTGTGATCTGTTAAAATTCATGGGCAATTAACGAGTTGACAGTAACGTCAACGAACTAGGCGTTTCCATTCCAACTTGCCAAGACCACCAAAATTAATCAATAGCCCAACCCGAAATTGGGTTGCTTTGAGATAATTAATCAGTTGCGCTTCTTCGAGAGTTGTCAAACGATTTAGCGCTTTTAGCTCAACAATGACTTGGTTGTAACAAATAAAATCAGCAATATAGTTTTTTTGGAGTAATTGCTGTTTATAACGAATTGCCAAAGGTGCTTGGGCCGCAAACTGAATTTGGCGTTGTGCCAACTCTAATGCAAGTGCTTCTTGATAAACAGCCTCTAGAAATCCGCTGCCCAACTCGCGATGTACTTCAATCGCCGCCCCAACCACCGCGAATACTTCGTCTGCCAAAAGAATCGTTGCCATCCACGCCTCCCAAAAATAGTTAGTTCGTTGCTGTAACTAGATACATAAACTAACTATTTTTGGGATCACACAAAAAACATACTTCGTGTCCTTCGTGCCCTTCGTGGATCAAATCGTTAGACTTTATCGGCGACGATAGTTTCGACGCGTTCGCGCACAGCTTCATCGGGAATCATATCGATGATTTCGCCAACAAAGCCCAACACGATCGTGCGCTTGGCTTCGGCAAACGGCAAACCACGTGATTGCAGATAGAACAACTGCTCTTCGTCGATTTGGCCGCTGGTTGAGCCGTGGCCAGCCTTAACTTCATTGGCATCAATCTCCAAGCCTGGAATTGAATCCGAGCGTGAAGTGTTGCTCAAGTGCAAGGCATTTTCGCGCAAGTCGGAGTTGGTGCCTTGGCCTGTGGCGGGAATTTTGACCATGCCATCGAAGACAGCATAGGCTTCATCATCAACCACGGTTTTGAAGTTGATTTGGCCTTCGGTGTTCAAGCCAATGTGATTAAGCTTGGGTGCAACTAGCAAGTTTTGCTTGCCATTGCCATACAACAAGCCATTCCAATTGACGCTTGAGCCGTTGCCACTCAAATTGGCTTCCAAGGTAACGTGTTGCACAGCGCTGCCAACCACCACGTTCAGCCATTCGGCTTGAGCATCGCGGTTGATGCGAATTTGTTGGCTGCCCAACAGATACACATTGCTGTTCAAGGTTTGCACGCTGGAGAAGTTAACTTTGCCACCGTCACCAACCTCGATTTCAGCCCCAGTCAAGACCACTGCGCTACCAGCAAAATCGGCTGAGCTAATTTCTTCGATCACATTGATCGAGCTATGGCGCTCGGTAACGATCAAGGTACGGGGGGCGACAATTGTGCCAGCATTGCTCAAGTGATAGCGAATCCGCACCAACTCTTCAACTTCAAGATCCTTGGCAACGTGGATAAAAATCCCGCCGTTGACCAAAGCATTATTAAGCGCTGAAAATGGATCGCGATTGGTTTGAACGGCGCTTCCAAGCACCCGTTGCACCAATTCGGCGTGGCTGTGAACTGCTTCGGCTAAAGGCAGAATCGTCACACCTTCTGCGCCAGCAAAATCAACCGAAACTTCGGCTTCAGCCAATGTGTAATCAGCAATATTGAAGCCCTTCAAATTGGTTCGTCGCCAATCTGGTTGCTCAGCGGTTTCGAATGCTTCCCAAGCTTCGCGACGGCGGCTGGTCAGCCAACTTGGCTCGTTGCGGCTAGCCAGCAAGGCCTCAAATTGCGCCACATCAAAAGTAGATTGCAAATTAGCTGGCATTGCCGAACACTTCCTCTCGAATGAAATCGTAACCTTTTTCTTCGAGTTCTAAGGCCATGTCGGGGCCACCTTCGCGCACAATTTGGCCGTTCATTAAAACGTGCACATAATCGGGCTTGATGTAGTTGAGCAAACGTTGGTAGTGGGTAATCACCAACACGCCTAATTCGGGCTTTTCAGCTTTAACTTTGTTGACCCCTTCGGCCACAATCTTCAAAGCATCGATATCAAGGCCTGAGTCGGTTTCGTCCATGATTGCCATAGCAGGCTGCAACATAGCCATTTGCAAAATTTCGAGGCGTTTCTTTTCACCGCCTGAGAAACCTTCGTTCAAATAGCGGCGGGCAAAGTCAGGAGCCATTTCCAGCATATCCATACGGGCTTTGATCACTTTGCGATATTCAGCCATTGGAATCGCGGTTGATTTTGGATCAACGCCTTCTTGAGCGCGATGGGCGTTCAAGGCAGCCCGCAAGAAGTTGGCAACGGTTACACCAGCTACCGCAACTGGATATTGGAAGGCTAAGAATAAGCCCAATTTTGAACGATCATTTGGTTCGAGATCAAGCACATCTTGGCCTTTGTACCAAACTTCACCTTCGGTCACTTCATAGCGTGGGTGACCAGCGAGGGTATATGCCAAGGTTGACTTGCCTGAGCCATTTGGCCCCATGATGGCGTGAATTTTGCCTTCTTCGATGGTGAGATTAATGCCTTTAAGAATTTCTTTGCCATCGACCGCAACGTGCAAGTTGCGAATGACCAAATTGTTGGCGCTCATGACACTCCTATTCAAGATTGCTATTCAACACAACAGCGTGGCATGCCCCCTGCATCGCCAGCCGCCAAAGAACTTAGTTATGCTTCTCGATCCCAATCTCATCGGCTTTGATCACAAAGTGACAGCCGTTATGACCTTCGACCATGCGCCGTTGAATTTCAACTTCATGGCCGAGCGCAGTTTCCATCATTTGGCGTTCCATGCTGCACAGGCTATCGTGAGTTTGGGCCACCTCAAAATAAGGGCAGGCATACTCACTGACCACCCAACCACCACCAGGCGATTCGGCCACATTGATCGACATCCCTTTGCGGTTCATCGTGTAGACGAATTGCATCAAACGCTCACGTAAGGCCACGTTGGCTGGATGATCGCCCGTGTAGAGCGTTGCTAAGCGTGTACCCACCCGACTGAGCAACTGGGCCATTCCTTCTGCACCTTCGGTCGCCAAAATTTCTTCCAGCAACACATTCAAAAGCACATCGTAGCCCTTGGGAAAGAGCGATTGGGCCTTGGCAGTCAGGGTATAGCGGTAGGAAGGGCGGCCTGGTCCTTGGCGAATTTTGGTTGGTGCAATGAGGCCTTGGTTGGTGAGATGGGTTAGTTGCTCGCGCACCGCAGTTGTGCTCACAGCCAGCGCATCTTCCAATTCCTTGACAGTCGCTGAACCTTTACGCTGAATGTAGCTCACAATATCGCCGGCGGGCGTTCCTTCTCGGATACCAAACACGGTCATAGATACCTCGCATTATGCCTTTGACCATACCGTCACATGGTTATTGAGAATGATTATAAATCGAGAATCATTTTCTGTCAATAAAATCGGAAAAAACCGCGTTTATTCTAGTATAGTCTAATTTTGAGCCAAAAAGAGGCTGTTTTAGGTGAATTTTCGAGGCAGGCCAATTAAGCCAAGGCCTTTTTTGACCTAAGCTCGAAGGAAATGACAAAATGAGCAGTTGATTAAGCGGCCAATAATTCTTGATGCAGGCGTTGGAGTTGGGCTAAAGTCCGTTGAGTGCGGGGGTGTTGTTCGCCAAAACGCGCCAAATCGCCTTGCAAACGAACTTCGACGGTTTGGAGATTGCGACGGCGATTGAGCCAGCGTTGGTAATGGGCGGTGGCTTGGCGATACACAGCTTGAGCTTGGGCCAAAATCGCGTTGCCATACATCGCGCCCAGCAAGCACCACAAATGTTTATCGCTGGCCAAGGGGCGAGCATTGGCTGGATTGGTACGCCAGGCCTTGAGCAAACGAGTATTGGCATTAACCGCACTGCGAATTTGCTCGGCCTCGTTTGATGAATAGCGTTCAGCAAACCATTGTAATACGGCTTCGATTCCGGTTATTGGATGCATCGCAGACCTCCTAGCCAATGTTGGTTTGAGCATAGCAGTAAGTTGTGACAACAACTGTCACAAACTTTTGTCACAATCTCCATTCAGGGGTATAGTTGCGCTCAAACGAAGGTCACTGTTGAAAGGATTATGCTCATGGTTTGGTTGCGGGTCGCCCTAGTTGGGCTGTTGGTAGCGATCGGGCTAGGGAGCCTACCCCAAGCTCAAGCTGCTAATCAAGGCTCTACAGAACATATTTTTGGTGAAGGTGAGGGTGATCCAGCAGGCGCATTTCAGGTATTACGGCTGCATCCGATCCCAACCGCAATGAATTTTGGCGATGCAGTGCGTGGGGTCGCCAGTGGCGATAGTTGGTTAGTTGGGGTTGGCCAAAAAACCTTGTTTTCGCTCGATGCTGGCAATCATTGGCAGCAACTCGACCCACAAACATTGTTTCCTGCGGCGGCAGGTGGCTTGTGTTGCCAACAAGCCTTTGCCTATGATTATGGCCGTGATCTGTTTATTTGGTTGTTGAACTACGCTCCTGATGCCCAACGTGGGCTTATGCGAATTGCCTACACCGATAGTGCTGGTTTGGCCGAACAGGAATGGGAATGGTATGACGTGACAGCCGCCCAAGGCTTTACATGGGTTGAGCCACAACTTGAACTCAGTGCCAACCAAATTTGGCTGGCTATGGATCGTCAGGCAATTGGCGGGGCCATCGATAGTACATGGGTCAGCCAAATTCAAACTGATACCCTTGAAGATGATTTACCCTTTATTCGGAGCTATTCTTCAACGAGTGAACAGGCTTGGCACTTGGTGCGGGGTGCTAAAGATATGATGTATTTTGCGACCCACATCAATCAAACCAGCCTGCGGGTTTATGCATGGGATGAGAACCAGCCAATTCCAAGCAGTAGCGATGTAACGGTTGCTGAATGGACAGCTGGTGCACGCATTTGTCCAACGCCTGATCAGCACAATTGGTGTAGTGATGATGACGGGCGGATTCGGGCAGGTTGGGTCGCCAAGGGCACTGTTGGTTTTATGTGGAATGCAGTTTCCAGCAACACGATTACCTTTCCCTATATTGATGCTGTGCGAATGTATGAACGTGATCTGAGCTTATTGCCATTCAGTTTAGCACGGCCATTTATTTTCAATGCCCAAAATGGCTTTTCGTTGCCGAGCGTGGCGGTTAATGGGCGTGATGATGTAGCGGTAAGCTTTTATCACAGCAGTACCAAACAATATCCGACGCTTTCGAGCAGCATTTTTGATGATTTTACTGCGCCACCACCAGGCTGGGCCTATTACAATGTGCAAGGAAGCAGCACCGCACCAAGTCAACAGCACTGGGTTGGTCAACTCGACACCCAAGTATTCAGCCCAACTAACCTTGGCTGGAGCGTTACTGGTGCGCGTTTGAACGGCTGCGACGAGGCACGTTGTTTACAACCATTCATTGCGATTTTCAGTCGCGAGCGTGATCGGCCAGCGATTGAGCGATGGCTTAGCCCAGTGCGCCATCAACTCTTCACCCCATTTGTTCAAATGAATTAGACAACAAAAAACCACTGGTTTTTCAACCAGTGGTTTGATTTGGTGCCACCTTCCGGGCTCGAACCGGAGACCCTGCAATTTTCAGTCGCATGCTCTACCAACTGAGCTAAAGTGGCAATGGTGGGTGATGAGGGACTCGAACCCCCGACCTACTCGGTGTAAACGAGACGCTCTACCAACTGAGCTAATCACCCATCTGATTGAATAACGATTTTGGTGCCCAGAGTGGGACTTGAACCCACACGAGATTGCTCCCACTACCCCCTCAAAGTAGCGCGTCTGCCAATTCCGCCACCTGGGCAGGTGGTTTACAACATTTGGTTTGTGTTGCATTTCGTTATTCAATTGTTTAGTGCCGTGGTATTATAATCAGCTTTGGCATTCTTGTCAAATTTCACATTCCTGCGCAAAACTACCATCTTTTTATCCCAGCCCGAGCCTTAGTTTATACCACTAAATTGAAGGGTTCCATCCACCGTTCGGCTGATTCTCATGGGCAAAACCAACGTTCGAGAATGCACCAAAATAAAAACAGCCCCAGTTATAAAACTGAGGCTGTTGCAAAATCGATCTTTTAGGGAGCGCAGCTTGGTTTGGCGTTCAACCATGGGCTGAAGGTCAAATTAACCCCAACCGCATCGCCTGTACCAGCGCCATTTTGCTCAGGATGATATGGGCCTGAAGCATCACCCCACCAGTTGTTACGGGCATCAAAACCAACATCGCCAGTCAGGCCATAGTTTTTGTGGCTTTGGAAGCTATTGCCGCTGATCAAAATCCGTGAATCATCTAAGGTTGGGTCGGTTGATTTGATTTGCAAGCCATAGGCTCCGCCGCTAAAGCTATTACACTGAAACACCGCATTCAACGATTGGTTGAATTGAGCGCGAACATTCGTACCACTGCTCCCACGGAAACTATTCTTCTCAAGAATAATTTCCACATCATCGGCAGTTGTACTGAGACTCACACCAGTTGCGCCGTCGGTGGCTGTGTTGTTAATCACATTGCTGAATAGACGTAGGCTCTTGCCGCCACGCACTTCGGCGCTGATTGGAGCATAGCCAACCACACGGCTGCGTTGCATATCGAAGTTGCCACCGCTGATATACATACGGCCTTTATTCTCTTCAAAGACGCTATCTTGGATGATTGTATTGCCCCCAAGGGCCGAAATCAGCACACCTTCGGAGCCACCGCCGCGCACATCAACCCAATTCAAATTAGCCTGACCGCCATTATTAACCACGATTGATTTCCAGAAACTGTTGCCGCTCTTGCGCAAACGAGCGCCAGTCGCCGTCAACGTTCCATCAACCACCAACGATGTATTAGCATCGAGCAATACTTCCACGCCATCATCAATCGTCAAACTTGCGCCTTTGGCGATGATCGTATCGCGGCGAATTTTGACTGGGCTTTGAGCCAATGTCCAACGAGTATTACCCCGAATCAGATCGTAAGGCAATGGTGTAGGCGTTGGCGTATTGGTTGGGGTAGCAGTTGGCCCCTCGGTTGGGGTAGCGGTTGGGGTTTCAAACGGCTCCTCGGTTGCATCGGGAGTTGCTTCAAAGGGATCTTCGGTTGGCTTGGGATTTTCTTCCTCTTCGGTTGGGAAGGGCAATTCATCGGTTGCTACCGGAATATTGGTTGGCGCTGGAGTTGCACTATTTGAGCTTGGCGTGGGATAGCCGCCCGAGCTTTGGGTTGGCGCAGTTGTGCCCCGATTGCCAGTGCTGCTGGTTGGAAATGGCGGAATCGTCGTGCCACCAACTGGCAAGGTTGGAAACGGATCAACTGTCGAAGTCGGCCCTTGACCAATCGGCGGGGGATAGGCACCCTCGTTGGTTGGCGTTGCCCGACCAGGCGCTGGCGGCCCTACTACACCAGCCACATCGGTGGGAGTTGGGCGCGTATTGGCAACTTCGGTGCTGGTTGCCAAGGTTGGCGTAATTGAGCCATCAGCTGGAGCCAAGGTTGCCTGAGCCAAACTGGTTGGGCTAGCCGCACCTGAAGGCGATTCAATCGTCGATTGCGAATTGAGACCAAAAATTGCAGCTAAAACAAAGAACGTACCAGCCAATAAAATTGTCTGGTATTGACGAATTTTTTGCATCGCACGACTTGAACGTAGGGCGCTGAGCAACCTTGCTCGTTGAGTTGGTGGGCCACTAGGTGGCAAGTTTTGCATCTCCATAGTGCGGCATGGTAGCACAGCCTGAGCCATCGTGCAATGAAGATTCGCTGAGAAATATGGGGGTACTTTTGGCCTAAGTTGCCCGTTGATTATGTCTATGGTACACTCAGACCCTACAAGATTTAACCATCAGTTAAAGCAGCATTGACATGCGGTTTATCTTCTTTATGCAGCATGACATTTCAGAACTGAAGGTTCCCGCGTTGGTTAGCCGTCACAGTTGTTCTGGACGGCGTTTCTACATGAATCGTGGAGGATTCTGTGCAATTTAAGGGTTTACGACTCCTAACAGCGTTAACGATGCTGTTCACGTTGATTGGTACTTCGTTGTCCGCGACATACACCACTCCAACCAGTGCTGTATCAACCTCCCTTGTCATTAGTCAATTCCAAACCGCTGGTGGTACTGCTGATGATGAATTTATCGAAATTCATAATATCAGCGCCAATCCAGTTGATTTGAATGGGCATCGCGTCGTTTATCGTGCTGCTGCTGGGGTAAATGATGTTTCAATTGCCAGTTGGACAACCTCAGTTGTGATTCCTGCTGGTGGTTTTTATCTCTTAGGCCGTGCCACCTCATATGATGGCACAGTTACCGCCGATACGACCTTTGGTAGCGGTATTTCTGGCACGGGTGGCGGCTTCGCGATCCGTAACGGCGCTTTAAATACAGGCACAATCATCGATTCAGTTGGCTTTGGTGGTGCTACGAATGAGTTTGTTGAAGGCACAGTTGTGGCTGCGCCTAGCGCCAATAATAGTGCTCAACGCAATAATTCAAGTTGTACTGATACTGATAACAATACTGCTGATTTCAGTTTGTTAACTCCCTCAGACCCACGCAACAGCGCCAGCACCGCAGTAACTTGTGGACCTCCTCCACCAGATGTTACACCAACCGTTGCCAGCACTGTGCCAGCCAATGCTGCTAACAATGTGGCTTTGAATGCAAACATCACGCTTACCTTTAGCGAACCAGTCACCACGACTGATACCTGGTACACCATCAGCTGTACCAGCGGCACTCGCACGGCTAGCGTTACTGGCGGCCCAACCAGCTATGTGCTTGATCCTAGCAGCGATTTCGCGATGAATGATGCTTGTACCGTGACGGTTATTGCTAGCCAAGTGACCGATCAAGACGATACTCCTGATCAAATGGCTCAAGACTACAGCTTTAGTTTTAATGCTGCCGGCCTTACCTGTTCAGGTGGCACGGTTACCCCAATCGGCCAAGTTCAAGGTACTGGCGAAACCAGTCCTTCGAATGGTTCGGTTGTAACCGTCCAAGGAACGGTGGTAGCCGATTTTGAAGGCGCTCAACCAGCTTTGCGTGGTTTCTACTTGCAAGATGCTGGCGATAGCAACACTGCAACCTCTGATGGTATTTTCGTATTCAACGGCGGCGCTGATCAAGTTAGCCTTGGTCAAGTCGTGCGCGTAACCGGCACGGCTGGCGAAAATCAAGGCCAAACTCAATTGAGTGGAACTTTGACGGTTGAACTTTGTGGCACAACCAACACGGTTACCCCAACCCAAGTTAGCTTGCCATTTGCCTCAACCACTGATGCTGAGCGTTATGAAGGTATGCTTGTGCAGTTCAACCAAAAATTGGTTGTCTCAGAGCACTACTTGCTGGCTCGCTTCGGCCAAGTCACCTTGTCGCTCAACGAGCGCTTGATGCAACCAACCAATGTCGTTTCACCAGGTGCGCCAGCTTTGGCGTTGCAAGCTCAAAACAACTTGCACAAAATCATCCTTGATGATCCATTCAACAACCAGAATGCTGATCCAATTCTGTTTGGTCGTGGTGGCACTGGCTTGAGCGCTGCCAACACCTTACGGGCTGGCGATAGCATTACCAACTTGCAAGGTGTAATGACCTACACATGGGGTGGTAATAGCGCTAGCCCCAACAATTATCGCGTGCGCGTAACCCAATCGCCTAATTTCGTAGCCGAAAACCAACGCCCAACCTCGCTTGAGCTTGATGGCTCATTACGGGTTGCGGGGATCAATGTGTTGAACTATTTCAACACCTTTGGCAATGGCAATTGTACTGGCGGGGTTGGTGGCTCAGCTACCGATTGCCGTGGTGCTGAAAATAGCGCTGAATTCTTACGTCAAGCTGATAAAACCGTTGCCGCGATTATCATGACCCAAGCCGATATCATTGGCTTGATGGAAATTGAGAACGACGGCTTCGGCAACAACAGTGCAGTCCAAGATTTGGTCAATCGCTTGAATGCAGCGACCGCACCAGGTACTTATGCATTAATCGATGTTGATGCTCGCACAGGCCAAACAAATATCCTTGGTACTGATGCAATCAAAGTCGATATGATCTACAAACCTGGTAAAGTAAGTTTGGCTGGTACAACCGCTGTGCTCAACACGGGCGCATTCGGCAGTTTCACCACTGGTAGCGGCACAACTGGCCGTAATCGCCCAGCTTTGACCCAATCGTTTACCGAAACCAGCAGCGGCGAAACCTTCACCGTGGTGGTCAATCACTTGAAGTCGAAGGGTAGCGCTTGTACCGATAACGTCAGCCCAGTGCCAAGCGACCCCGATTTGGGCGATGGTCAAGGCAACTGTAACCTGACTCGCAAAACTGCTGCCCAAGAATTAGTGGCTTGGTTGAATACCGACCCAACCAATGTTGATGATAGCGACTATTTGATCATTGGCGACTTAAACTCATACGCCATGGAAGATCCAATCACCGCTATTCGCAACGCTGGCTATGTCAATATTCCCAAAACCTTGCTTGGCGACGAAGCTTACTCATACATTTTCGATGGCCAAACTGGCTCGCTTGACCATGCCTTGGCTAGCACATCGTTGTTCAGCCAAGTTGCTGATGTGCAAGAATTGCACATCAACGCCGACGAACCAATCGCCTTGGATTACAACACCAACTTCAAGAGCCCTGGTCAGGTCGTCAGCTTATACAACAACGATGCCTATCGTGCTTCCGACCACGATCCAATTGTGGTTGGCTTCGATTTGGGCGCAGAGCCAACCGCCAACTTCAATACCTCAGCTAAAACCGTCAGCAGCACCAGCGTCGAACAAGGCGAGGTCTTCACCTACACCTTGACGATTCGCAACACGGGCACGGCTGAAGGCAGCTTTAGCTTGAGCGACGTAATCAACAGCAATCTTGAAATTGTTGGCGTAACTGGTGGCTTGACGGTCAACAGCCAAACCGCGAGCGTCAATAGCAGCCTTGCGCCAAATACCAGCAAAACCTACACCATTGCTGTGCGCAGCGTGGGCAATTTCGTTGGTAGCGTTGGTAACACCGCTGTACTCAACAGCAACATTAACTTGACTGCCGATAGCGTAACAGTTAATGCAACTTCAACTCCAAGCTTTACCGTTTACATGCCATTAGTGACCAAAAACTAATTCGGCTCAACTTCAAGCGCCCAGCACCAATTACTGGTGTTGGGCGCTTTTTGGTTAATCAGCCTAAAGCCACTATTCACCAATTTGAATGCTCAAAACCAATTAATGCTCCAGCATTACCTAACGATCAATAGGCCAAATTGGTGCTTGCATGGGCGCATCGCAGGTTGTAATCTAGCAGCACCACAGCGAATCAATTTGGAGAGAGAGATGCTTGCTTTTTGGCATACCTATCAACGGGTCAAACATGGAAGTTGGAGCTTGGTTTTGGGCTTGGCTTTGGTAGCTTGCTCAATTCCAGGCAATTACTCCTCGGATAATCCACCAACCAGCCCACCAGCCGAACTCCAAATCGAAGCAGGATTCACAATTGCCCCCATCATTACTAGCCTCGATCAGCCAACTGGACTAGCGTTTGATCCCCAAGGGCATTTGTATATTGCCCAACGCTCAGGCAACGTACTGATCAGCGACGGAACCAACCCACCCCGTGAGTATGCGACTGGCTTCAACAAGCCGTTGAGTTTGCATTGGTTCGAGCAGGCGTTGTATGTGGTCGAGCAAGGCCAAATTCAGCGCTTGAGCGATGGCAATGGCGATGGCATAGTCGATCAGCAAACGGTTTTATTAAGCGATCTGCCTGATCAAATTGAGGCGGCCACGCTGGTTTCCGATGCTCAGGGTTGGCTCTATCTCGGCGTGGGTACACGTGCCGATCATACGGCAACCGCCGGAATTCAAGAGGGCTATATTCGGCGTTTTCGCGCCGATGGCAGCGAATCGAGCGTGTATGCAACTGGTTTGCGCATGCCATTTGGTTTAGCCTTCGATCCACAGCAACAGCTTTATGCCACCGACAACGGGCGCGAAGGCCTTGGCGACGATCTCCCGCCCGATGAAGTTAATCGGATTACGGCTGGAGCCGATTATGGTTGGCCGCGTTGTTGGGGCCAGCGCCAGCCTGACGCTGATGGCGGCGGCGATGCCGCCAACTGCGCAAGCACCAACGAGCCAGTTGCGCTTTTGCCCGCCCATAGCGGCGTAACCGGAATTGTGTTCTATCAGGGCACAGCATTTCCGGCCAATTATCACGGCGATGCCTTCATTGGCTTATCAGGTTCATGGTATAGCCAAGAACTACGTGGCCATAGCATCGTGCGCATGGATGCCGAAACTCAACAGATTGAGCCATTCGCCAGTGGTTTTGGCCGCCCTGTTGGTTTAGTGATTGACCCGCAAGGCCAATTGTTGGTTGCTGATTATGACCGTGGCACAATCGTGATGATCGCTGCCCAACCTTAACATACCAAGAAAGTAGCTATCATATGCCAAATGTTATTAGCATTGCCTGTGGTGTAACTCCATGGGCTTTCAGAATTTCAACAACAACCGCCTGGTTATGGAGCAGCCTGCTCGTAGCGGCGACGATTTGGGCTAAAGCAATGGGATTAATGTTCTATGATTGGTTCGCTGATCGCTCGGCATGGCTCGATGGCATCCGTTTAACTATCGGCAACCTGCTTGTTATTTGGTTAAGCTATGTCGTTTTTCGCTCACCTGACACGATCTATACCAGTTTCATCGGCTGCATGATGCTGGATTATCTCACCATGAGCTGGATTATCAAGCAACGGTCGGTCAAAGCAATTAATCGTGATCCAGTCGGTCAGCTTCAAGTTGTTGATCATAAGCCAACGATGTATGAATCGCCAATCAAAATTGCTGTAATGATTAATTTGTTTGCGATTGCGGCGGCAATTCTTGGTAGTTTACTCTTTTTCTTCGTCAGTGTATTTGTGTTGAGCTAAATGAGCGCAAGGAGCAGTTATGCAGCAGATTGTAATTGCTTGTGGCTACAATCCATTTGGCTATGTCATTGTATTCTTCATCGTATTCATTCCCTTTGCAATGACTTTAGGGATTAAATGGTTTTTCTTAGCCAAAACTCCTCGGTCACCTCGTCGTTCATTATTTCTCGATAGTTTTGGATTAACATTCATCGCCGGAATAGTCATTGGCTTAGTTCTATTCTCTTTCTCTGTTTTACCCAGTTCTATGCTTATGATAGAAATTGGATTTTTCTATTCTTATCAAATTTTTATTTGGGCCATCGTTTGTATTATCGATACATTATTAATCAAACGCTGGTCACTCAAACCCAAAGCTCAAGCAATCAGCCTAAGTGATGATCAGCAATTACAGGTTGAAGTGCTACCAAGCAAATATCAAGCTGCGTGGGTCGTAGCGCTTCAATCGAATACATTAATTGCGATCATAGTCGCTTTGTTTTTCCAAATGATCGATTAGCGAGCAGCGAGGCAGCTATGCAGCAGATAATAATTGCTTGTGGCATCAATCCCATCGGCGCACTGATTGAACTAATCTTTTGGATTATCGGGTTTATCATGGCAATTTGGTTTGTGGTGGTGTTTAAAGCTTGGGCCTTCCCACGCAGTCAATGGGTCAATCGACGAGCACCAATGCTTAAAAGTTTTATGATGTTGATGACTGGGGCAACGGTGGTAATTCTGGTTATGACGGGAATACATTTTCTTGCGCCTGCACTATTGAGCTATCGTTGGGGATCTGTACGCCAATATCATGTGATTCTACTACTGGCGCTTTGTGTTCACGATGCGTTGGTGATGAACTATTGGCTCGATCAAAGCTACGCCCAGACGATAAGCCCTGATCCAAACCAACAAATGCAGGTTGATCCCGCTCGCAGCCATTGGTATCAACCGTGGGTCATTGCCTTTAGTACCAACCTATTGATCTTTCTCTGTTTGCTGCCAGTGTTTCGCTTAACCAATTGAGTATCCAGCGTATTGCTTGCGAATTAACCAACCATGCCTCGCCCAAGTAAACTGATATCTTGCTGATATTGCTGAGAGTTACTTGAAAAAGGGAACACAATTGGCCTGCTATCCGTTATGATAGCAACAGCCGAATCGATTTTAGTGTGTGGAGCATGGTATGCGCTGGATACGCTGGTGTTGGCTGCTGTTGCTGATAGCCCTACCGATCAGTGCAGCATCGAGCCAAGAACAATCAAATGGGCTTGTTTGGCAGGTTGAGCCAGTTTTTGGCACGGTTTATCGCGCTGGTGAGTGGATGGCGTTGCGCGTCAAGGTCAGCAATACTGGTGTAGATCGCATGGTCGAAATTCATATTGGCAACTACAATGTTGAGCTTGATGTGCCAGGTGGTTCGCAAAAAGAAACCTTGGTCTATGGCCAGTTTGATCAGGCCTTTCGGGTGCCGATGGCCATGTATTTAAATGGCGAGAAGCGCGAAACCGCTACGCTACAATTACGCTCAACTGACCGCCCAATGGTCGCAACCTTGCTGGAGCAACCATTGCCGCAATTAACCAAAGTCGTGTTAGTTGCCACTGATAGCCAGCAGTTGCCTGATGTGCAGATTGGCCTCGATATGCTGAGTGGGATTGTGCTCAATCAGCGTTCATGGGGCGAACTAACGCCTGAGCAACAGCAAGCGATCAAGCAATGGGTCAACAACGGCGGAGTGTTGGTCGCCGAGCCAAATCTGCTCGAAGATTTACCAGCCGAACTCCAACCAGCTCAAGTTGCTGGCCAGCAAACGATTGACACCACAACCCTAAGTCAAGTGTTTGGTCAGCCATTTAATGTGCAAAGTTTGAATGTTGCCTTACTTCAACCCAATCAGCAGGCAGCGACCAGCCTCAAACAAGCGCAAACGCCGCTGTTAGTTAAGCGCTCGGTTGGCCGTGGCTTCGTGATTGCCAGTGCCTTTAATCTTGATCAAGCCGAATTTACGGCGTGGCGTGGCTATGAAAATCTGCTAGCCTCGCTCTTTCCACAACAACTAGATCTAGGCTGGATGGGTGCTGGCAGCAGCGAAAGTATGTTGCGTGATAGTGCAGCGCCTGCATTGCTGAACAATTTGCCAGCGCTCGATTTGCCTCCACTGCAAACGCTGTTAATTCTCTTGGGAATTTATATTGTTTTGGCCGGGCCAGTGACCTACCTTGTGCTACGGCGGCTTGATCGCATGGCCTTGGCATGGCTGACAATTCCGACATTAACGTTGATTTTTGCTGTGTTAGCCTATGGAATTGGCTCGAAACAACGAGGCACGGATATTTTGGTTCACGATGTGGCCTTGATTTACCCTGATGATCAAGCTAATGCCACGGTCTTGGGCTATGCGGGTATTTTCTCGCCAGTCCGTGAAGACTATCAAGTTACAATCAAGCATGGAGCCTATCCTCGCCCATTATTGGTCAACCCCAATATGGGTAATAATGGTGGAATTAACGCCACCCGAGCGCTCTACAGCCATCAGCCAGGCGATATTCGTAACTTAACAATTAATCAATGGTCAATGGAAATGTTTGCCTACGAACGCGATATCAGCGATGCGCCGCATGTGCAAATCGAAATCAGCATGCAAGGTAAAAAAATTATCGGTAAGGTGAAAAATACCAGTACCTACAGCTTAAATGATGCGGCGTTTATTATGTTAGGCAATGCTCAAAAGTTTGGGACAATCGAGCCTGGCGCTGAAAAATCGATCGAATTGCAAATTAACAACAATCCCTCAATGTCGGGGGCAAGCTATTTGTTGTTTCAAAAAGAGCTTGATGCAGGCTATCAAACTGAATTTGGCCCGCCACGTGAGCTGTTGGCCAAAACCCAAGCACTCGATATTGCCCTGCCCAACAGCTATGGCAGCGTTGATCGGAATGCAGTATTTGTGGCGTTCGTCGATTTCAATCAAGCCGTGATCGATTTGCCAGAAAAACGCTTTGCCGCAACCCAACGCAGTCTGCTGATTCAATATCCTCAACTGCGCTATAGCCAAAATACGGTCGAACTAACCAATAATTGGTTTGGCTATACCTTAGAAGATGACCCAGGGATGGGGATGGGTTCAATCTGTACAACCAGTGCCCGTGGGGCTGGTATCAGCATCTCGCAAAAAACCGGCATCATTCAACTCAGCCTGCCCACAACATTTAGTTCAATCGAGGCCCAATCGCTACGGCTCTTGCCAACAATCGATGGTGGGATGGTCACGCCCAATAAATTAACTTACGAACTGTATAACTGGGCAACCAGCCAATGGGATGCCGTTGAATTCAAAAATGGGGCGATTGATCTGACGACCAGCCCCAGCACCTATTTGCAACAAGGCAACCTACGCACCCGCTACACCCTTGATCCAGCAGTCGATACCACGGCGGGGTTGTGGGGTTGCTTCTCGGTTGGGCCAGTGCTTTCGGGAGTAGTCAAATGAGCGAATTAGCCCTCCAAACTGTTGATTTATTGCGGCGTTATGGCAAATACACTGCGGTCAACAAGCTGAATTTGAATATCACACCTGGCAGCATTTTTGGGTTTCTCGGACCCAATGGTGCAGGCAAAACCACAACCTTGCGGATGTTAGCAGGCTTGCTTGAGCCAAGCAGTGGTCAAGTATTTCTGCATGGCCAACTAATTCAAAAAACCAGTACGGCGGCAGCAATCGTCGGCTATATGCCCGACTTCTTCGGGGTTTACGATGATCTGCGGGTCTGGGAATATCTTGATTTCTATGCTCGTTGCCATGGCATTGAGCCAGCTAAGCGCAAAAGTACGGTCGATGGCTTGCTCGATTTGGTTGATCTCGGCGAAAAGCGCAATGCCTTTGTGCAACACCTGAGCCGTGGTATGCAACAACGTTTATGTTTGGCTCATGCCTTGGTGCACGACCCCAAAATTTTGTTGCTCGACGAACCAGCCAGTGGCCTTGACCCCCAAGCGCGGGTTGAGTTGCGCGAATTGTTGCGCACCCTGCGCGATATGGGCAAAACGATTATTCTTAGCTCGCATATTTTGAATGAGCTTGAAGATATTTGCACCGATTTTGGGATTATGGCGCGTGGCCAATTATTGGCTCAAGGCTCGCTCGAAACCTTACGTCAACGCAGCCGTCCGGCCCTGCAAATTAAAGTGCTCGATGATCTCGATCGGGCGATGCGCTTGATTGCTGCTCAAGCGGGAGTTTTGCGGGTGCTCGAACCAGCCGAAGCCACGCCCAAGCTGATCGAGGTCGAATTTGATGGTGATGAGCAGCAAGCGTCACAATTATTGCTCAATCTAGCGCGGGCCGAGCTACCAGTTGCCGATTTTCATCGTGAGGACGATTCGCTGGAACGGCTGTTTTTGCAGCTTGTCAATGACCATGGTATGGAGGAACGAGTATGAGCAATCGTGCAGTGAGCCGTCGTTGGAGCTTGCAACCCAACCCAATCGTGGTCAAAGAGCTTCGTTCGCGCATGCGTGGTGGTCGAGCGTTTATCCTGCTCACGGGCTTTTTGCTCGGTTTAGGCTTGGTTGGCTATGGCTTGTTTCTGCGGGCTACCAGTGGCCAACAAACCGGCATGCCGATCTTCAGCGCCCAAATTGGCCAAACCTTGTTTGCAGGTTTAGCCTTTATGCTGCTGTTTTTAGTAATTTTAATTGCCCCAGCAGTGACCGTTGGAGCCATCAGTAGCGAGCGCGAACGCCTAACCTATGAAATGTTGATCGCCACAAATTTGCCTTCACACCGCTTGCTGTGGGGCAAATTGATCTCAGCACTTTCGTATATTGCTCTCTTGTTGCTGGCGGCAATTCCACTAGGCAGTATTGTCTTTTTATTTGGTGGGATTACGCTGCGCCATGTGTTGCAGGCGGCAGCAATTATTGTGTTAAGCGCGATCACTAGCGCCATGCTTGGCATTTGGGCTTCGGCCATGACTGGTAAAACTGGACGAGCAGCGGTGGTAAGTTATGTGATTATTGGATTGGTGCTAGGTGGATTTTTATCTGGAGCCGAGATCTGGACTAATCGGACTAGCGATCCTGTACCAACAGGCCTCTTAGCTCCCAATCCAATCAGCGCCTTGGCCTCAAGCATTGGCACCTTGTCGGGGCCAAGCAACGGCGGAATTATTACCACCATGCGAGCATTCGAGGCAGTGCCAATGGCGGCTGGCGGTGGTGGTTGGTGGCCTGGGATGAATTCGTTTACTGGTGGCTTGAATTTCCCAGGCTGGCAAACATTTTCGATTGGGATTTACCCAGTAACCGATCAATTTGGCCCTGATGGCATGCCAATTATTGCCGAGCCACGTTCGATCTGGCGCACAACCTTAATTATTTTGATTATGGCATGTTTGGTGTTTTTCTGGATGGCGCTGCATGCAGTCAAGCCACGTCGCCGCTGGTGGCCAACTTGGGGCGATTTGGCGATGCTCTCGGTAAGCTCGTTGAGCCTGCTCAGCCTTGGCACTTGGATTGGCTGGTGGTTTTAAACGAAGTTGAGTTAACCACGGTGCAAGCTGTTTGGCAAGCACCGTGGTTTTTTTGTTTAATCAAGTTGCATTTGTAAATCCAAATGCTCATCGGTTGCAAGGCTTAGGGTTGCTACCCGCTGAGCAGGATCATAGTTTGCACCAGCAAACGTGGCCGCACTCGCGGCGCTGATACCATGAATGCGGAGTTGAATATTGCGTGGGGCAGGGGTGAAATCACCCTCGCGCCAACCACTGCGAATCGTCAAGGTTTGTTGATCATGGCTGATTTGATAATTAATCACCGCCGATTGGCCTTGTTGATAATCGAAACTCAAGCCATCGTCTTCGTACAAGCTAAACGAACCATTGCCCGGATAGCATTCCAAGCTCAGGCTCTCGGCGACTTGGCCTGTATGTTGGCTACTGGCCGAGCCAAGCGGCAAGATTGTGCCAGCCCGAACGTACAAGGGCATGCGTTCAAGCGGTGCTTGGGCTAGTAAATGGGTTGGGCCTTCGATTAACTCATTCGTCCACCAATCGTACCACTGGCCAGCTGGCAAATAGACATGGCGCTGGGTTTTGCCGGGCTGATAGATCGGAGCCGCCAAGAGGGCCGACCCAAGCATTACTTGATCATGCAATTGATAGGTAGCAGGATCGTTGGAAAATTCGTAGAGCAATGGCCGCAGAATTGGCCCACCATCCTGCGAACTTTGCCAAAAGAGTGTATACAAATAGGGCAATAATTGATAGCGCAACTGCAAATATTCGCGACAAATTGCCTCGACTTCAGCGCCAAATTGCCAAGGCTCATGCGGCGCGGTATCAGTGTGCGAGTGACCGCGACAGAAGGGCATCAAAATGCCAAATTGCATCCAGCGGGCAAATAATTCAGGGCTGGCGTTATCGAAAAAGCCACCGATATCGGTGCCAACAAATGGCACGCCCGAAAGCCCCATATTGACCAATTGTGAAATTGCCAGTTCCAAATGCTCCCAGCGCGAGGCATTATCGCCCATCCAGCAAGCACTCCAACGTTGAATTCCAGCATAGCCCGAGCGAGTCAGCACAAATGGGCGTTGGTTTGTAACCTCGAGAATGCCAGCATAGGCAGCCTGAGCCATGCCCAAGCCATATAGATTATGCATTTCGGCGTGAGTCGTGCGCTCGTCGGCTGGGCCTTGAATTGCATCAAGCTCAATGGGCTGAGGCGTGCTACCACCTTGGCTAAATGGCATGGTAAAGACCGTCGGCTCGTTCATATCATTCCAAATGCCACTGATGCCAATCTCAATCAGACGGCGTTGCATGCTTGCCCACCAAGTGCGTACCTCGGGGCGGCTAAAATCAGGGAAGACTGAATCATCGGGCCAAACATAGCCATGAAAAATCTCGCCATTGGCCCGTCGAATAAAGCTGTTGTGCTCTAGCCCCGATTGATAAACCGCATACTCAGAGTCGATTTTAACTCCAGGATCGACAATATTGACCAAGCGAATCTGTTGCTCAGCTAAATCCTGCACCATTGCCGCCGGATTAGCGAAGCACTGCGGATTCCACGTAAAATCGCGATAGCCATCCATATGGTCAATATCAAGGTGAATCACATCGCAGGGGAGTTGGCGTTGGCGAAATGCTTGGGCAATTTGGCAAATTTGTTCAGCCGAGTTGTAGCCCCAACGGCTTTGATGGTAGCCTAAGGCCCAGCGGGGCGGCAACGGCGTTGTGCCAAGCAAACGGGCAAAGCCTTGCAAAACTTTGGCAGGAGTTGGCCCAAAACAGAGGTAATAATCAAGCTCGCCGCCATCGACCGTCATACTCCAAGCCGCAGGATCTTCTACCCCAAGATCAAAACGGCTATGCCAAGTATTATTCAAAAATACCCCATAAGCCAAGCCTTGGCGCAACGCCAGAAAACTAGGAATCGCAATATACAAGGGATCAGTACCAGGTCCATAGCGATGTTGATCGGTTGTCCAGTTGGTGCGGGTTAGGCCACGTTGGTTAAGTTGGCCTGAGCGTTCGCCAAAACCATAGAAATATTCTTGGGGGTGCAATTGCTTACGGCAAGTGATTGAGCTATGCTGCGCCGACCAGCTGAATCCTTCGGCATCGCCGCAAAACGGCTGATCGTCACTGGTATAAAAGCTAATCTGGCCAGAGTTACGTTCAATTTTCAGCGTCAGCTCGGCGGTGCGCAGCACCAAACCATGCTCGGTTTCACTGAGCGTCGTATCAACCGGAGTAAAAGCGTGCTCGGGCGTAACCACCGCCCACGAACGGCGCTTGGCAAAACGACCATCAGGAGCCAAACGCACCCGGATAATCGTCTCGGTCAGCATACTGATGGCAACTTTTGCACCACCATAATCGAGCAGCAAGTTTTGTGCACCGTGATCATACGATTGCAACACATTTAACGATTGCGCAAGAATGGGCATATCACCGTGCTCCTCACAGGCAGGTTGTCTTTAATTCGAATAGTTTTGTTGCACCTCAAGCTTTGCCAGAAGCACTATTCGATGGAAATGCTAACGGGGTTGTTGGATCAATTCTATCCCGCAGGCGCTCAGGAAGATTATGGCTTGGCTGTGAGTATAGCCAGTTGCTTGAGGGTTAGCGTTCAAATAGCGTTCAAAGATAGAACAAAAAGCGTAGAGTTTTTGATCCACGAAGCGCACGAAGCACACGAAGCACACGAATGTTGATTTTAAGGTTCGAACACATTGGCTGGCAATTCAGGCAGTTAATGAGCCTCAGCTTCGTGTCCTTCGTGGATCAAAAAACTTCCTCTCCCCTAATCCCTGACCCCTGAACCCTCGGAAAACATTAATATTGACAACTCTTTCAGCGATGTGCTATGCTTGAAACGGTTCAATAAAGCGATTGCTTATACTTGGTTTTGGGCTAGATTTTGGTGAATTTGCGCTAAAAAGCAGCCAATAGCATTGTAAAGCCAGCCTAATCAATCAATTATTGAATATTCTGATAGGGGTTATTGAATCGGTTCAAACCCAGCTCCGGTGCAGCATCAGGAATGGTTATGGCAGACACGACTTGATGCCCGTGGCTTGGAAAGCCCACTATCAGAAGGACAATGCAGTCTATGAAACTTCGATCATTTCGCGTGTTGTTTGTGCTCAACCTGCTGATCGCGTTGATCTTGACGGCTTGTGGTGAAGCAACCCCTACAACCAACCCAACCGACGCGCCTGCTGCCGCAGCAACCACCGCCGCCGAAATCGTAGCAACCGCAACTACCGCAGATAGCCAACCAACCACTGCTCCTGCTGCGAACACTGCCAGCTTACCCGCAGTGATCACCATGCCTGAGCAAATTGCTGGCGGTCGGCCAGTTGAAATCACCGTCGTTGGCATGCCACCCGAATCGCAGCCAACCACCTTGGCAACCTGGAAAGAGCAAGTCGCTCGCTTCCAACAGGTTTATCCCAATGTAACGATCATTGGCAGCGATTATGCCTATGCCCCCGATACCTTCGCTGCGTTGGTGGCTGGTAACCAAGTACCAACCCTGTTTGAAGTCTATTTGACCGATGTAACCAAAGTTGTTGAGCAAGAAATTGCCACTGATTTGACCAGCGTGTTCAGCGCTAGCAAACTCGATGGCTTGTTCAATCCCAATATTTTGGCAATCGCCTCAAAAGATGGCAAAATCTATGGGATTCCCCGCTTTGCCTATGCGATGGGCTTGGGCTATAACATCGACATGCTCAAAGCTGCTGGCTTCGATACTCCTCCAACCAGTTGGCAAGAATTGGCCACTATGGCCAAAACCTTGACCAATCGCGATACCAACGTAGCTGGTTTCTCGTTTATCACCGATGGCGGTAATGCCACTGGCTGGCAAGTAACCACCATGGCCTATACCTTCGGCGCAAAACAAGCCGATTTAGTCAAAACTAATAGCGATGGCACCTATAGCGCAGGTTTTGCAACTGGCGCTCCAGTCGATACCCTAAACTACATCAAAGAATTGCGCTGGAACTACGATGTGTTGCCACGCGAAAACCTCGACTGGGCACGCAATGGCGAAGCCTTGGCAACCGACCGCGCCGCCTTGGTGGTGATGGCGGGCGACCAATTTAATTGGATACGCACCACCTTCCCCGATGTTGATCTGAAGAAATTTGGCTTTGCGCCATTGCCAGTTGGCCCAAATGCCAAGAGCGTTTCGTTGGTTGGTGGCAATATCGCCATGGTCAATGCGACCGCCGATGACGATCAAAAAGAAGCTGCGGCCTACTTCCGCCTCTGGACCCAATTCGACCCCGCCGAAATTCAAATTGGCTACGATTTGAGCGCCAAAGATCCGCAATATGTGATCGGCGCACCAGTTTTGCCGTTGTACGTTGGCGATTATCAAACGGCGCTCGATACGCTGCAAGCCAAATATGCCAACCTACCCGTTGAAAACTACCAACTCTTCCGCGATGCTGTGACCTCAGGCAAGGTTGCTTTGGAGCTTGAGCCAGCGATTGCCGGCCAAGAATACTATGGCGCAATGGGCGCGGTTGTCAGCAGCATTCTGACTGACCAAGCCATTGATCCAGCCGCTAATGTGACCGAGGCTGCAACCGTCTTCCAACATAATGTACTTGACCAACTGAAATAATCAGCTGCCACGCCTTGCTCTCAGTCAATTGGGAGCAAGGCGTGGTTGCAGCATCGTGAAGGAGTTTTCAATGAAGGTTGCTCAATCGAAGCTGATTGCAGCCACAAGCACTGAGCGGCTGCGGCCACGGATTCAGTGGCGCAATCAATTCTATGCTTATCTGTTTCTCTTGCCAGCCCTACTGATTTTTCTCTATTTCACTTGGTATCCGATGGTTACGGCGGTAATATATAGTTTCCAAAAAGTTAAGCTCAACGGCAATTCAACCTGGGTTGGCTTTGATAATTACCAGCGGATGTTTAATAACCCGCTGTTTTATACTGCTTGGCGCAATGTGTTTCACTTTACAATTTTGAGTTTGTTGATGGGCTTTGTGGTGCCAATTATTATCGCCCTGATGATCAACGAATTACGCCGTTTGGGTGGTTTGTATAGTGTGGTGGCCTATCTACCAACCTTGATTCCAGCGACAATTGGCTTGTTGGTTTGGCGGCAGTTGTACGCGCCTGAAGGTGGTTTTCTAAATAATATTTTGGCAAAATTTGGGATCGCGCCGCAACTTTGGCTGCAAAACCCCGATTTGGTCAAGCCTGCCATGATTGTGATTATGACTTGGGCTGGGGTTGGCGGCACAATCTTAATCTACCTCGCGGCCTTGCGTGAAATTCCCCAAGAACTGTACGAAGCGGCCCAGCTCGATGGCTTTTCGGTGCTTGATCGGATTATTTACATCGCCCTGCCTTTGATTTCCTCGCGCATGCTGATGTTGCTGATGTTGCAAGTAATTGCGGTGGTACAAGTTTTCTCCGAGCCATTTTTATTAACCGAAGGCGGCCCAGCCAATAGCACGGTTACGCCTGTGCTTGAAAGCTACCGCATCGCCTTTGCTCGCAACGATTTTGGCCTCGCCTCGGCTTGGAGCGTTTCGCTGTTGGTCGTGCTTTCGCTGTTTTCGGTGGTGTATGTTTGGCTCTCGATGCGCCAACCAAAGCATGCCGATTAATCAACCCTAGCCAACAAGGAGCAACCGATGAGTTCAAGCATGGGCATTATGTCCGAGGTCGAGTCGCGATCACGGCGTGGCACAATTTTGCGGGTTGTTTTAGGGATTATGCTGGCACTATTTAGCTGTGGCTTGCTCTTCCCATTTATTTTCACCTTCACGGCTGGACTCAAAACCAGCAGCGAAATTTATCAACCAGGCCTGAATTTGTGGCCTGAAGTCGCTCACTGGGAGAATTATCGCGAGGCATGGACTCGTTTCAATCTGCCACGCATGTTTCTCAACACCTTTGCCATTACCCTAGGCGGGGTGGTTAGTCAACTGACGGTCTGTTCGATGGCGGCCTATAGCCTTTCGCGGCTCAAGCCAATTGGCCAAAAAGTGATTATGACAATGTTGTTTGTGAGTATGGCAATTCCAGCGATTGCCTATATCATTCCGTTATACACCACTTTGGTCAAATTGCCGTTGCTCAATATTAGTTTGCTGAACAGCTATTGGGGTTTGTGGCTACCCTATGCCGCCAATGCCTTCACAATCATCGTGCTCAAGAACTTCTTCGAGCAAATTCCCCAAGATATTTATGATGCAGCGATGGTTGATGGAGCTTCGCCAATTCGGATTTTTTGGAGCATTACCTTGCCATTGGCACGGCCAATTCTGCTGACCTTAGCAGTTTTGACCTTTATTAGTCTCTGGAAAGATTTCTTGTTACCATTGTTGGTATTACGCGATGCCAAATTGCAACCAGTGACGGTACGCCTGTTCGCCTTGGTCAAGGATTTTCCCAAGAACTTGCAAATGGCGGCCTCGTTCACCGCGATGGTTCCACAGTTGATCGCGGCGCTGTTACTGCAACGCTTTATCAAAGGCGGCTTGACAATTGGTGGGAGCAAAGGCTAGTGCTAGAAAGCGTTTATGTCGAATCTTAAACAACTTGCCGAACTTACCGAACTGCCGATGTTGACGGTCTATCAGGCGCTTGATGGAGTTTCACACATCACGCCAGCAGTCCGTGAACAGGTGTCTGCCGCTGCCGCCAAGCTTAACTATAGCCTCAACATTACAATTCGCGATGTTGCGGCGCTGGCTGGGGTTTCAATTGGCACGGTTTCGCATGTGCTCAATGGCAGCACCCGCACCAAATCAACCACCCGCCAACGGGTCTTGCAAGCAATCACCGAGTTGAATTATCGCCCCAACAGCATTGCGCGTGGCTTGAAATCCAACCATACGCGCTTGATTGGCTATGGTTGGCATAAAACCGAAGATCCCAGCCGCCCCAATGCCCTGCTTGATCGCTTTTTATATGAGATGGCACAGGCTGCCGAGGCTTGGGGCTATCATATTTTGACCTTTGCCCAGCCGCACCCTGCCAGCACCAAGCCCTATGCTGAACTGATGCAAATTGGGCGGATCGATGGCTTGGTGCTAAGCGATATTAGCTACAACGATCCACGAATTAACTATCTGCTCAAAACCGACTTGCCATTTGTAAGCTTTGGCCGCGCCAACAGCGATTGGAATTTCCCTGCGGTTGATGTTGATAGCAAGCTGGGCATGAAATTGGCGGTTGAGCACTTGATTGCCCGGGGCCATGAGCAAATTGGCTTATTGTGCTGGCCCGAAGGCATGCGCATCGGCGATGAGCGCTTGCAGGGCTATTATGCAGCTTTCGAGGCAGCAGGATTAAGCATTGATCAACGCAGCATTCGGCATATTCCCAATGCAGTTGATGCAGCATTTGCGGCGACCCAAGAACTGCTCAATCAACAGCCACGGATTACGGCGCTAGCTTGTGCCAACGATGTGATGGCCTTTGGAGCCAAACGCTACCTCGATTTGGCAGGCTTACAAGTCGGGGTGGATTTAGCCTTGACTGGCTATGATGATTCACCGATTGCCGAATTGCTAGAACTGACCTCGGTACGTCAGCCAATTGATATGGTCGCGGCCAAAGTGATCGAGCTATTAATTGGCGAGATTGAAGCTACACCAATTGCCCGCCAACAGATTGTGCTTGAGCCAACCCTAATTGTGCGAGCCAGCAGCCGCAAACAGCGTTAAACGCCAACCCCGCGCCAAATAGCACGGGGTTGGTACATTGAGAAAAGACCAAAGTTAAGGAGTTGGTGTTGGTTGTTGCAATGTGGGCGAAATGCCCGAGGTTGCGGTTGCCAACGGCGCATTGGTAATTGGTGCTAAAGTTGTAGTTGGCTGGGTTGTTGGCATCATCGACGGAACCGCCACCACAATTTGATTGGGTGTCACCGTCGTATCAGGGAATAACAAACTGACTGGGGGCAATTTAAAAACATACAGCACCCCAACCAACGCCGCTAACACCACCAACGAACCTAGAATACCCCAACCTGATAAACCACCACTGGCTGGTTTGGGAGTAGTGGGCGTAGGCCGAGCCGAACTTGTCGGTACAGCCGCCATTGCTGGATTCAAACGACCAGAAGCGGTAATCGGCACATGCTGTTGAGTTTCGTCATCGCGCATGCCAGCCACAGGCATTGGCGCTGTGCCGGTTGGCCCAACTGGCAATTCAAATTCTTCAGTGATCGGGTCGGCGCTGTGCAATGGCGCAGTCAACGGCTGATTCAATAATGTTTCCAACAATGGATCATTATCGGCAATCAGCTCAAGCTCATCAACTTGCACCAACAAAGCGGTGATATTATCGTAACCACCGACTCCATTCGCCAGATCGATCAAGCGTGGCACAATTTGCTCAAATGGCAGCGTATTGATGGTTTTTAAGATGGTTGCTTCATCAACAAAGCCATGCAGACCATCGGACGAGATCAAAAAGCGATCGCCAGCCTGAACTGGCTCACGAAACACATCAACTTGCACCTCGCGTTGATGCCCAACCGCGCGGGTGATGATGTTTTTGATCTTCGATTGTGATGCTTGTTCGCGGGTCATCAACCCAGCCCGAACTTGCTCCTCGACAAACGAGTGATCGACGGTTATTTGGCGCATTGCATTATTGCGAATTAAGTATGCGCGGCTATCGCCAACATTCGCCAGAAACGCCACATTTTTGAAGATCAGCAAGGCCACCGAAGTGGTTCCCATATTGCCACGGCCACGATCGAAGACAGCCTGATTGGCACTCACGATAGCAGTAGTGAGGGCTTTGGGAATATCGCTTTGAACAACGTTCGGAAATGTTGCCAACATGGTTTGCACAGCCGTTTGACTGGCAACTTCGCCAGCTAAATGACCGCCCATGCCATCGCAAACAACAAAAAGTTGGATTCCGTTTGGTAGCGGGTCGCCCACGCCATAGGCATCTTGGTTAACTTCGCGTGAACGCCCAATGTCGGTTTGTGCGCTGTGGCGTAGCTTCATCGATACTCCTGTCAATCCCGGGACGATTTACATCGTGAGTGTATCGGCGCGAGTATAGCATAGGCCGTACTATGCAGCAACAATACAATCGGCTGTTAGCTAAAATTTGGCTTATTTTTGTTATTGTATTGATCATCTGGGTGAATGTCTATAGGCAGAAAGCCCAAAATGCCCTGTGCTATAATTGCGCAATTAAAAGATCCGCATGAAAGGTATTGGTTTTTCCTATGGCATTTGCAATCGGGATTGATCTCGGGGGCACGCATTTACGTGCGGCCTTAGTTGACCGAGATGGTGAAATTCTTGCTCATGAACGGATTCGCACCGAAGCCCATGAAGGTGCTGAAGCAGTTGTTGGTCGGATTACTCAATTAATTAACGCCATGATCGCTGCGGCGAATGGTGCAACGATTGTCGGCGCTGGCATCGCCGCTCCTGGCCCACTTAACCCCTTTACTGGGACGGTTATTACCATGCCCAACTTGCCAGGTTGGGAAAACTTCCCCATCCGCGACCGAATCGCCGCCCAAGTACCATTTCCAGTCGTGCTCGGCAACGATGCCAATTTGGCTGCCGTCGGCGAGTGGTTGTTCGGCGGTGGTCGTGGCATGCAAAATATGATCTACGTCACCATCAGCACGGGCGTTGGTGGTGGGGTCATTTGCGATGGCCGTTTGTTGCTCGGTCACAATGGCTTTGCTGCCGAAGTTGGACACATGGTGCTCGACCCGCACGGTTTTGCGCCCGCCACAGCAACCCCTGCTGGCTCGTGGGAAGCCCTCGCATCGGGCACATTTTTGGCCTACCACGCTGCCGAAGCGATGCGGGCTGGCACAGCAACCGTGCTTAATCAATTAACCACCCCCGATGCCGTCACCACGCATCATCTAGATCTGGCGGCGCAGCAAGGCGATGAGTTGGCACTACGTTTGATCGAAAATGCTGGCTTTTGGTCGGGGATTGCCTTTGTCAATTTGCTGCATATGTTCAGCCCTGAAGCGATTTTCGTGGGCGGTGGGGTTTCCAACTTAGGCGATCGTTTGCTCAACCCAGCTCGGGCTGAAATTACCAAACGTGCCTTGCCTGGCTATCGCAATGTGCCGATTCATCAAACCAAGATGGGCGATAACCTAGGGGTGCTTGGCGCTGCTGCCTATGCATTTAGCTCAATCGAACAAGCCTAATTTTAGCATCAAGCCGCTCAGTTCCAAAGCATCCTGACAACGCGCCTTTGGGTCTTGGCGGCTTGCCGTTTTTAGCATAAAGGATGCCTGCATGTCGTCAAGGATTCGCCGCAGTGAAATGACCTGCCCCGCCCATAGCCTCGCCATGATCACCAAAGCCGCCGCCTCTGAGGCCGATGAAGTGATTATTGATTTAGAAGATGCTTGTGCTGTTTCGCAGAAAATTGCTGCCCGCGCGACCGTGATTCAAGCCTTGCAAAGCTTGGATTTTGGCCAGAAGATTGTGGCGGTGCGCCCAAATGCGGTGCAAACCCATTATCACTATCGCGATGTTGTCGAAATTGTCGAGGCTGCTGGCGCTAAAATCGATGTCTTGGTGATTCCTAAAATCGAAAGTGCTGACGATGTGCGCTTCGTCGATCGTTTGCTCAGCCAAATCGAGGCCAATATTGGCTTGAAGGTTGGCACAATTAAGCTCGAAGTATTAATTGAAGGCACTCGCGCCTTACAAGCAGTTGAGCAGATTACCAATGCCTCGCCCCGTTTGGAAAGCTTAATTTTTGGTTTGGCGGATTATGCTGGTGATTTAGGAGCACGCTCGGCAGATGATCAATGGGGCATGTTTGCCTACCCCAAACACAAAATGTTGGTAGCAGCCAAAGCGGCTGGCTTAGAGGCAATTGATAATGTGACCTTTGCCTTTCGCGATGCTGAGGCCTGCCAACGCGATGCTGAACGGGCCGCCACGATGGGCTTCGATGGCAAATGGGCGATTCATCCGGCCCAAGTACCAATCATCAACCAAGCCTTTTTGCCCAGTGCCGCCGAAATTGCCGAAGCTCAACGCCTGATCAACGCCTACCAAGCTGCCGATCAACAGGCAGGCTTAGGGGCAATTGCAATTGATGATCAGATGATCGATGCAGCTAGCTTGCGGGTGCATGCCAAAAAATTAGCCTTGGCTCAACGGGCAGGATTAATCGCCATTCAGCCTTAGCTCAATCAATTTCGTGCCTCATGATATACTGTCAACAGATTGACCTTGCAAGCCCTCACACATAGGACATAAAAAATACAATGGCTGAACAGACGCACATTCGCAACTTTAGCATTATCGCCCACGTCGATCATGGCAAAACCACGCTTTCGGATCGCTTGTTGGAAGTGACCCAAACGCTTTCATCACGTGAGATGCGGGCACAAACCCTCGATGCCATGGATTTGGAACGCGAAAAGGGCATCACAATTAAGATGCACCCCGTCCGGCTAGAATATACCGCCAAGGATGGTCAACAATATGCCTTGCATATGATCGACTGCCCGGGCCACGTTGACTTTAGCTATGAAGTTTCACGCTCGTTGCAAGCCTGTGAAGGCGCATTGTTGATCGTTGATGCTTCCCAAGGGATCGAGGCCCAAACCTTGGCCAACGTCTACTTGGCACTCGAAAACAACCTCGAAATTATTCCAATCTTGAATAAAATCGACTTGCCTGGTGCTGAAGTCGAGCGCGTTTCCGAGGAAGTCGAGCATGTGCTGGGCTTGCCACGCGAAGAAATTATTTTGGCTTCGGGCAAAGAAGGCACAGGTGTGCCCGAAATTCTCGAAGCAATTGTCGCCCGCATTCCACCGCCCAAAGGCACCAACGAAGCGCCAGCTCGCGCCTTGATTTTCGATTCGCAATACAACGCCTACAAAGGCGTAATTGCCTATATTCGGGTGGTTGATGGTACGATTCGCGCTGGCGATAAATTGCGCCTGATGGGGACAGAAGTGCTGACCGAAGCCATGGAAATTGGTTTCTTCCGGCCTGGGATGGTCGCTGGTCAAGCGCTCAGCGCTGGCGAAGTCGGCTACATCGCGACTGGTTTGAAATCAGTGCGCGATTGCCAAGTTGGCGATACAATCACCTTGGTTGATAATCCGGCAACCACCTCGTTGGCTCCTTATGAACCAGCCAAACCAATGGTGTTCGCAGGTTTGTATCCAGTCGATTCGGGCGATTACACCTTACTCCGCGATGCGCTCGAAAAATTACGTTTGAATGATGCGGCGCTTTCATTTGAGCCAGAAACCTCAGCCGCCTTGGGTTTTGGCTTCCGCGCAGGCTTCTTGGGCTTGCTGCACATGGAAATTGTGCAAGAACGACTCGAACGCGAATACAACATCGATCTATTGGTCACTGCGCCGAGCGTGGAATACCAAGTGCTAACCAATGCTGGCGAAATTTTGATCATCGATAATCCCTCGGAATTGCCCGATGTTGGCCAAATCAGCCAGATCGAAGAACCGATGATGTCGATTAGCATTATCGTGCCAACCCGCTATATTGGCGTGGTCATGGAACTGGTCACGGGCAAACGTGGCATTTTCCAAAGCATGGATTATCTCGATAAAGAGCGGGTTGTGCTAAAATACGAAATTCCGCTCTCCGAAATTGTGATCGATTTCTACGATTCGCTGAAATCGCGCACCCAAGGCTATGCTTCACTGGATTATCATCTGAGCAGCTATCGCGCCTCGGATTTGGTCAAGCTTGACGTGTTGGTCAATGGCACGGCGGTTGATGCACTTTCGATGATCACCCACCGTGACAATGCCTACCGCCAAGGCCGCCAATTGGTCGAAAAGCTGCAAAAGCTGATTCCACGCCAAATGTTTGAAGTGCCAATCCAAGCAGCTGTTGGCTCACGGGTGATCGCCCGCGAAACCATCCGTGCCATGCGCAAAGACGTGTTGTCGAAATGTTATGGTGGCGACATCACCCGTAAGCGCAAGCTCTTGGAAAAACAAAAAGAGGGCAAGAAGCGCATGAAGATGGTGGGCAACGTCGAGATTCCACAAGATGCCTTTATGGCGGTCTTGAAGCTCGATAGCTAAGGTACATGCCCTCACCCCCTAGCCCCCTCTCCCACACGTGAGGCGAGGGGGAACCACTCAGCATGAAGACTGGAACGACCCTCGCCCACCTCAGTGGGAGAGGGTCGGGGGTGAGGGAACGTTAAAACCCACCCTTGAAAGCTAACCCCCTCTCCCGCCCAGCATGAAGACTGGAATGCCCCTCGCCCGCCGCAGTGGGAGAGGGGTCGGGGGTGAGGGAACGCAGGCAATCCTTGCAACACCAAACGCCCCTCACCGACTATGGTAGGTGAAGGGCATTACTTTTAACGAACTCCGGTCATCGCAAAGGGTAAAAAGCTAAAATACTGGGTTTGGGCAATCATGCCAGCCTCAAATGCTCCAATATCGCAACGCACTGTCTGATCGTTATTGCCATCGACAGGCCGTGGATAGAGCCGTTGATCGACCAAGCCGCAATCGGCAGGCCCAGCATCAAGCGCCGGACTAGCAGCAGTCAAACTAAAACTGCGTGAACTGCCACCATGCAGCGCAAACTCACCAAGCAAGGGATCAAGATTCAGCAGATCGCTGGCTTGCTGATTGAGCAATTGACATTGGCTCGTCGGCTGCTCCAGTAAATTATGGCCTTGGCTAGTCAGGTTACCAAGACAATCGTTGGCAGTTTGGCTGAGTGTATGCCAATTATTGGCGATCATGCTATTGCTCAGTGCCAATGTGCCGCTGATTGAAACACCAGCCCCACCAATGCCCGTCGCAAAACGATTGGTATTTGAAACCACGGTCGAATTGGTCAGGGTCAAGACCGAGGTAACCCCGCGCTGATCCAAAGCTCCGCCCAAACCACGACTATCGTTGAAGGCCAGCGTGCTGGTATCGAGCAGCATCGTTCCAGCTTGTTGGCTAATCGCCGCACCTGAGGCATGGCAGTTTTCGCGCAACCTATTGACCCCATTGCTACGATTGGCGCTAAACTCGCTGCGATAAATTTCGCTGCTGCCATGGCTTTGCACGACCGCGCCACCTTGATCGGCATAATTATCAATAAAGCGTGAATCACTGATTAACACACGTCCAGCATTGGCGACTGCGCCACCACTAGCACAATAAAAATTACCAACCCCACCATTTTGAACAAACAGGCTGTTGATAATTTCGGCCTCAGCACCTTGATTAATTTTGACTGCGCGTGGCTGATTTTGCTGAAATTCGCTAGCTTCGATCAACGTCATGCCTTTGATCGTATCGATGGCTGCGCCTTGCTCGCCTTGACCAATTGCCAAACGAATCTGGCTCTGGCTAAGCGTCAAATTGCCACCATCGTTGGCAATCGCCATACCTGTGCCCGCCGTATCGGCCTCAAAAATTGTGTTAGCAATGTTGACCGTGCTTTGTTTGATGTAGAGACTGCCACCTATGCCAACGCCACCCATAAAAATGGTGCGCACCTCGTTATCGTTGAAAAAGCTGTTTTGAATGTTGAGCGTGCCCACCAAACTGGCCACCCCACCACCATAATTGGCGAGACCATATAAAATTGGCGAAGTAATAATGCCATTGTGAATCACACGAACATGATTGAGGGTTAAATTACCGTTGCGTTGAAAAATACCATGCCCATAATAGGTTGCCGTATCATCATTATTCAAAATATAGCCGTTGCGAACTTCTACATGCTCTAAGGTCAATCGGCCTTCGTGCAGTTCCAACACGCGATCAGTCACGTTTCCATCGATAATCGTGGTCGCTGAACTCACTCCCGTAATTTGCACCGATCCACGCAGATCCAAATCGCCAGTTAGGCCTTGATCGTCGTCACGGCCAGTTTTGGTTAGCCGATAGACTCCAGCGGGCAGCAAAATCTGATCAGCGCCAGCGCCAGCCGGGCAAGCATCCACCACTTGATCGCTGGTAGCGGCCAAAACTGCCTCGCGTAGTGAACACGTTTGGTTGCTGGGGTTAGTATCATCAACCGTCGTGGTAACTTGAATCTGATTGGTAGGGGTAGCATGGCTCGCTTGCGGCTGAGCAGAATACCAACTACTGCCTACTAGAAATGCTAGTAAACTCCAACGAAAAGACCTCATTGTGGTTCCTCCAGGGGCAATAAACAATATCTGGCTATTGTAAAAGTCCACCTGAGGCTGTCAAGCATGCTAGAGTGCAGGTGCTGTTAGGTCATAAATTATTAAATGACGAATCTCTAAGGCCTGATTTGAATGAGAAAGTATACCACCACGTAAAAGTCCACGTGGCGAAACTTGGGCATATTGGTTGTCGAGCCATACAATTAAACCTAAATTGCTGGTTGGCAAGCTGGCGGTTTTGAGTACCAATTGCTGATCAAGCCAAAATTCCACCCGATCAGCATACCAATCGATTTGATATTGCTGCCATGTATTCCAAGTGAGTTGGATTGGCTGGCTACGCACGCCCAAAGCCAGTTGCACCAACGGCAAGCAACAGCGTTGGCGGAACCAAGTGTTTTGGCTCAGCACCAAGGCCAAGGGAGCCAGTGGCAACAAGCCCAAACACCAGCCCAAGCGCGGTACAAAGCTCATCGCCAGCCAGCCGTTATTCGCGCCGTTGGCAGTTAATTCAAGTTGGCTAGCAGTGCTCGCATAGAAAAACCATAATGCTTGAGGTAGCCGCAAACGCCGCAAGCCCGTGCCAGCCGGGTCATTCCACCAGCCAAAGCCTGCTGTACCCACAAAATCCTGAGGATCGCCACAAAACCGCGCTTCGAGTTGCAAACGCACTGGAGCATGCCAGCCCAAGCCGTTTTCAACATAATCATCCAATTGCGCATCGCTGTAAACCATGCGATCATGCTGATGCAGGGCGAGCCGCACGCCAGCCTCAATTGGCTGAATTTCGGCCTGATTGGGTGTCCAAGCATGCCAGCGTCTCCCCCAAAACGAGCGAAAAGCCATTAGGAGACTCCTATGTCGCAAGCCTTGTTAATTTTTGATGGAACCTGCGATTTTTGCACGCGTGCCGCCCGTTGGATCAAACACCTCGATCGCCAACAACGAATTCGGATTGAGCCATTTCAAAAACCTGGCGTACCTGAATCGGTTGGTTTGAGCTACGCTCAATGTGAGCAAGCAGCTTGGATGCAAACCAGCGAGGGCAAATTATGGCGCGGCGCTGGGGCGGTTAATGCAGCGCTGAGCATCGCCACGGGCAAGCGTTTGGCCTTAGGCTTTTACCAACTTTGGGGGATTCGCCACATTCAAGATAGCGTCTACAAGTTGGTGGTCAAATATCGCCATCGTATTCCAGGCGATACCCCCCATTGCCAACAGTTTCCTGCCGATTGCCCAAAATTAGGCTGAGCCAAGCTGTTCAAGCAGCCATTCGAGGGCACGCTTGGCTGAAGCCTGTTTATTGCCTAGCCGATCGTAGGGCCAAATATGCTGCTCGACCAAGCTTTGGTTGGGCAAGTGCAACCCCAAATAGACTAAGCCGACTGGCTTTTCAGGGCTACCGCCACCTGGACCAGCAATACCAGTCGTGCTTAGTCCAACTGTTGCGCCCAAGGCTTGAGCCGTACCTTGAGCCATGTCCAAGGCCGTTTCAGCACTCACCGCGCCAACGGTCGCCAAGGTTGAAGTTGGTACATGCAGCAACGTTTGCTTGGCGCTATTGGCATAGGCAATAATTCCGCCCAAATAGACCACCGAACTACCAGCAATGTTGGTCAGCCAATCGCCCAACAACCCGCCAGTACACGATTCGGCGGTTGCCAGCGTCCATTGACGTTGGGCAAGGGCGGTAATCACTGCTTGGGCTAAGGCTTGCGACATCGATTTATCCTGCCCGCTGTTTGCCGAGTAACCGAAATGCCGTAAAACCCAAATAAATAATAAAGCCAATAATTAAAAGCTTAAATAAGCCCTTAAAGAGCATGCCAACAAACAACAAGGCCAGAATAGCCAAAATAATTTGCACCAGTGTACGTTTCATCGTTGGTTCCTTCTATGATAGGCCAATATCCCAAGTGGCGGCGATTTCTTCTTTAGTGAATGAGCGAAAAGCCAAGACGGTTGAGGTGCGCACAATGCCCTTGAGGCTGCCAATTTGGTCGGGCACAGTTTTGGCGAGCTGATCATAATCGGCCAAACGCACAATCGCGATAATATCCCATTCGCCAGTGACCGAATAGACCTCAGCCACACCTTCAATTGCGGTTAAGCCCGCCGCTACGCCGTTGGCAGCGCTTGGTTCAGTTTGAATATGCACAAATGCGGTAATCATCGCTAGTTCCTCGCCATAGCATCCAAAAAAGTTAGGGCTATTTTAACACACTCGCCAATCGGCTTAGGGCAGCAGCCGTAGGCGCTGAATCGTGACGGTTTGCTGCTCAGCACCCGTTACGACTGGATCAAGTCGCAACATGCCGATTGGGCCTTGCCATGTTGCTATTTGGCTGAGATCAAGGGTGTAGGTATGCAGCGCTCCATCGCCAATCACATCCCATGAGACCGAATGATCTTCAGTTGCACCCTCGCCAGGAGCCATCCAATACAGTTGACTATGTTGATTTGGCAGTGTGCTGGCCATGGTAATTTCAAGCTTGCGCCATTGGCTGCTCTCCAGATTAATCCGTGGGCTAAGCAAATGCGGGTCTTGCTGAGGGATAAATCTCCAGCCAGCGCCCCAAGTGCTGGCAGTAATAAAATTCTCGCGCCAGCCCAAACTCCAATGCTGCCAGTGCCAATCGGGCAAGCCTTGAGGAATCGGGTCGAGCTTGAGATAACTGGCATGGGTCAGGGTTATTGGCTGAGCTTGGGCTAAAAACGGGGCAAAACATGCGGCAACTGCTGATTGCTCTAGCCCATAGCGTTCGAGCAAAATTGGGCTAGGCTCGATTGCCTGTTGATCAAGCCAAACCGTATAGCCAGCACTGGTGGTATCGACGATTTTGGCACTAATTTCCAAGCAACCATGCTGCCAATCGCCAGGGCTAACGCTGAGTGGTAGGCTGTTTGGGCGCTCAAATTCATATTCGGCATACAAGGCTTGCAAGCCATTCGGCACGAAATAAAAATCATTGGGCGTGCCAGTCTTGGCTAATTCAGTGATTATTCGGCGATCTTGATCGTTGGCAGCATCGCCATTGGCATAAATTTGCCAGCCATTGCTTAAACTCATGCCAACCAAGGCCCAACTTAGGGCTGGCTGCCACCAACGGCGCTGCGGTAGATTGATCGTATGTAAACTAAGCGTGATCAATAAAGCCCACGGCGGCAAGCAAGCAATCCAAAATTCAATATTATCGGGTTCCCACCAGCCAAAAAATAGGCTATAACTGATAAGCCAGGTTGCAGCCAATACCACCAATGTTTGTGATTGTCGCCAAATCAAACGCCAACGCCAAGCGATTAAGCCACAGCTGGCTAGCAAAACCACGCCACCCATCCAAGCGTGGATCGTATGCTGCCAGCCGTTGAGCAAATTGGCAAAGGTGTTAGCATTAGTTGTGCCCCACAAACCAGTGTTGGCATATTCAAACAGCCACTGTTGCACTTGTGGCCATGTGCGGAAGCCACTCAAGCCAAACATCACCACAGCATAGCTACCGCCAACTACTAGCAACCCAACCATGGCATAGTGCAAAAATGCCTGCCAGCGTTGTTTCCAAGCGGTAGTACCCCATGCAGCGCTCAGCCAAACCACCAGCACAGGCACAAGCCAGAGCACATTAGTTTGATGAAATAGAATTGCCGCGCTATGGGCTAGCCCAAGCCAGCGCCAATTGCTCAACGTTTGGGGCGTTTGAGCCAGTCGAAGCAACAAGCCAGTAGCGATAATTAAAAACAAGCCCGCCAAGGTATAGACCTCGACCTCAACTGCGTAATACCACCAAGCATAGGCTCCGCCAACCAACACACTGCCGCTAGTTGCCAGCCAAGGCTGGTTGGTCAAACGCTGAAGCAAACGCCACCACATGATCACGCCGCTGGCTCCAGCCAGCACATTCAGCATTTGCAACGGCCCAAATGCCATGCCGTGATAGCCCAAACCTTGGCTGAGCCAATAGACAATCTCGCCAAGCGGCCCATAGAATAGATGATGAGGATGAAACGATTCGCGCCATGGCTTGGCTTGCACCGCCGTCGCGTAGGAGTAGGCATCGAAGGTATGAATTTGGGTGAGCGTCAGGCTATAAAGCATAACCAAACCCAGCCACGCCAAACCAAGCTTTAAACGAGAATGTTGCTGCATGCGGCTTCCAAAAAGCGAGCTAAAACAATGACACAGCCTGTTGTCCAGACTGTGCCATAGTACCATTGAATAGGCGATAGGTTATTTAGTTGTCCAAGGCAGATAGGTTTTTTGCAGTGGTGGAGTTACCACAACTGTGCCTTGCATATTACCATGCAAGCTACAAACATAGCTGAAGGTGCCAACTTGATCGAAGGTTACTGCATAATCTTGGTTCTGGCTGAGGTTGCCTGAATCCCAAACGAACGGTGTTTGGCTGCGAGTTGTCGTGTGAGTTGAAGCATCAAGGTTACGCCACAAGATGCTCGTTCCCAAAGTAACCGTAATTGGGCTAGGGCTAAAGCGGAAGTTTTGAATATTGACGGTTTGGGTCGTCGCGAAATCAAAGTCTTGGATGATGGTCTGATTGAGCACTACGGTTACCGTTGCCACTTGGGTTTCCAAAGCCATAAATTCGCTAGAAATCGTAAAGGTTCCGGCTGGTAAATCCAAACTATAATCGCCGTTAGCATCGGTTTCGGTTGTGAAATTGCCTGGGTTGGCAGTGATGCTTACGCCAGCGCGGCCAGTGCCATTGAGGGTTGCATTCCCGCTGACTGTACCACCACCAAATTCAAAGTCTTCAGTGGCAACTTGACCTTTGACAATCGTTACTTGGCGGGTCATTGGCGTTTCATTTGGCACCGTCACGGTTGCGGTGTAGAGGCCTGCTGGCAAGCTGGTGCTATAAACCCCAGTGGTTTTGCCGAATTCAACTACACCAACGCTATTTTCCAAGCGAATGGTTGCTGAGGTTGCCGCCGTGCCATCAACCGTGATGCTGCCTTGCAAGGTTGGGGCAATGGCAGTCAAAGCATTAACATAGCCATGGCCAAAGGTGTTGTTAGGAATGCTTGTGCCAGCAACGCCACCACAGGTTTGGGTTGAAGGCGCTGGGGTAGCGGTTTCTTGCAAGATTGCGCGAGTTAGATCAACTTGGCCTTGTAGTTCTGGGCGAGCCGACCATAACAAGGCCACGACCCCAACCACGTGTGGGCTAGCCATACTCGTGCCTGAGCTTGAACCATAGGTACTATCACTACCATTGGTTGCCGAGCGAACGCTCGAACCAGGCGCAGAAATATCTGGGCCAATCCGGCTAGCACCATTATTGGTAGCAGGACCGCGGCTGCTAAACCCAGAAATTGCGCCACTTGAGGTATGTGAGCCAACCACAAAGCTTTCAGGGTAGATCGCGACTGGCGTGGTGATAGTAGCACAGCTGCTACCATCATTCCCAGCTGAAGCCACAAACATAATCCCAGCATTGGTCACATTTTGAACTGAAGTTTGAATCCCGTCAGAAGGCGTATTGGTACAACCTTCTGTGTCTGGACAACCCCACGAGTTGTTGACAACGTGTGGTGCTTTGCTGGGGTCGCCTTGAGCACTAGTGCCAGCAGCGGGGAATGGAGCCAGCATCCAGTCGATACAGCGAATGTAGGTTGCAGGCGTACCATTGCCAGCATCCATGTTACGGCAGGCGATCCATTTTGCGCCAGGTGCAACCCCAATTTGTTCGCCTGTGCCGTTATCGCCCACAACCGTACCAACGGTGTGAGTTCCATGCGAGTTATCATCACAAGGTGCATTGATCGCAATCCCACAGGGGTTGCTGCCACCTAACGAGGTGCGAATGCCGTCGTACCAGTTGTAATCGTGGCTAGCATTTGCGCCATCCCAGCCGCGATATTTATTCTTCAATGCAGCGTGAGTCCAGCGCACGCCAGTATCTTCGCCTGCAATCACAATCCCTTGGCCAGTAATGCCTTTAGCCCAAACTTGAGGCGCTTTCACATAATCAACACCCCATGTCGTGGTATTGACTGTTTGTGGTGCTGGATTGGTTTCGGCAACTGGTTTTTCGACCTTGACCACAATCGAATCTTCAATCAATTGCTTAACACTGGCTTGCTCGGCCAGCCATTGAGCACTAGCTAAATCAAGTGTCGCATACAAGGCATTAACCGAGAGAAAGCCCTCTGATCGAATACCACGGTTGCTAAGTTCGGCGAGCAACGGGGTTTGATCGCGTTGGGCTTGTTGACGAAGGGCAGCAACGACTGCCGCACCTTTGGCTTCTTTGCTTGCCAAACGATCAGCAAAGTTGGTATCGACTTGGGCTTGCAATAGCACCAACGTTGGTACTTGTTGGCCTGCATTCAGCTTTGCCAGCAGGGCTGAATCGGCTTTGCTCGCGAGGCGGTCGGGGGTGTTGGCGGAGGCGCTTGGCAGACAAAAAGCTGCCAACACCATCAGGAGGATGAATGGTTTGATCAGACGCATAGGCTCCCCACACAGGTAAAAGATATTAAGGTTGAAGGCAAGTATAGCAAACTTTTGGGCATGGTAAAATAGCATGATGCTGATAGATTGCCCAATACGCTGAAATGGAAAACTATGGAAGATTTTTTGCGCCGAGCAGCGGCGGATTTACATATTGGGGTTGAACAAACCAGCCCAACCACTTGGACGCTGACGATCCCCGGGAGTTTGGCGCGGGTTTTTGGCAAAGAAACGGTTTTGGTAACAACCGATAAGCAGGTGGCGGCGCTCGATCCTGATCTTCAATTACTTTCGCCGAACTCATCGTTAACCTTGCGCTTAGCCGAGCAACTGCGCTCACGTGGGCGGCCAACCCATCGCGCTCGCTTGGAATGGTATCCCGATCAAGCATCATTGCTGGCCGATGTGCAGGAAGCTCAATTAATTCAAGGCCCAAGCTTGCAACTGAGCGGGTTGCAACAACATATTGTATTGCGAATTACCTTTCGCATTCGCTTTGAACGCGAGGTGATTGAGGAAAAAATGGTGGCCTGTTGTGTCGATTATGAAACTGGCCAAGTTTGGCCAACGATCACCGACATCACCAATTTGCGCGATCAACTCACGCCGTTGCCCTCAACTGGCCTAACCGATGAGCATGTGAATGTGGCATTGCACCATGCCCGCCGCTGGCTTGAGCGCTTGCTCTACCCGCAAAAAGCGCTGCACGAAGCCCAACTGGCCCAACTACTGGCAGTCGAAAAAGCGCGGATCAACGCCTTTTACGATGCGCTCGAAGAAGATTCGGGCCTAGCACTGGGAGCCAAAGAGGGCGAATCCAACAAGCAATATGCCCTCGAAGAAGAACGTAAACGCCTACTCGATGAGCAAGAATATCGTTATGCCTTATCGTTGGCAGCCGAAACTGTCAGCGTAGCAACAATTCAAACGCCAGTGCTGCATATTGGCAGCAAACAACAACCACATTTAATTGCGATCTCGCCCTTATTCGAGCCGATGATTCAATTGCCCCATTGCCAAACCTGTGGCCGCCAAGCCAGTTTGGTACAGCATAAAGAGCAATTGGTTTGCAATGTTTGCCATCAGGTGCTAGCACAATAATTTTTGCCCTCACCCCTCACCTCAACCTTTCAAAGGATAGCTGACGTTCCCTCACCCCTAACCCCTCGCCCACTGCGGTGGGCGAGGGGCGTTCACCGTTCATGATGGGAGGGTTCCCCCTCGCCTCGCTGGGCGGGAGAGGGGGTGAGGGGGTGAGGGCATGCCAATCGATGGGAAATCCCACCCAATTATTGGTAAGAATCGGCTCTTATAAGGTCTAGGGGGCGAGGGCATGCCAAACTCCTAGCTATCCAGCCGACCTTCGTAAAAGCCTATTACTTAATAAAGGTTAATCAAGGATAGGACTTAAGGCGCTTGCAAGGGCTTGCAAACAAAACTATGATACTAGCCAAGCATAGATCCTTTAGCCCTGAACGTTACACCCTTTCTATGCAAATCAGTTTTCGTAGCCTGTAGAATTGGCATAGTACTGAGCGTTGCAGAAGCGAAAGGGGAAGTATGCGTTACACCCAGCCCTATCTTGAATCGTTGCGCCCAATTGGCGACCCTGCCGCCGATCGCTTGATTGAACAATTGGCCAGTAATGGCGATTTAGCGCGGGTCAGCCAAGTGTTACGTCAAATCACCAAAAACGATCAGCCTTTACCCCGCGATTTACCCCCTGTTTTGTTTGATTGGCTTGAACACCATTGTAGCCCGCATGGGTCAATCGATTGGCAACGGATCAATAATGGCGCAGCATTTTTCGCTCGCTACGGCATGGCAATCACGGTGGTACTCTCAACCGCAGCCTTGATTGGCTGTTATGCCGCCCAAAAAGGGGTCAAAGTGCTGACCCAAACCCAACGCTTGCAGGCGGAACCTTATCGCCGAGTCACTGAATCGGGCCATTTTTTGATGACGGTATTACAGCCGCAGGCGCTCCAAACCAACGGGGCGGGCTTGCAGGTGATTCAAAAAGTGCGCCTAATGCACGCCGCTGTGCGTTATCAAATTGCTCACGCTGGCCAATGGAAGAGCGCTGAGCTTGGTGTACCGATTTGCCAAGAAGATATGCTGGGAACGCTGATGGTGTTTTCGTATGGCGTTATTTGGGGCTTGGAGCAATTGGGCTATCGCATAGCCGCTCAAGCTGCCGAAGATTTTTTGTATACTTGGTGTGTGATTGGCGAATTGATCGGGATTGATCCGACGAGCTTACCACGCTCGATGGCTGAAGCCGAAGATCTGGCCTATAGCATTTCTAATCGTCAGCATGGCCCGTCTGATGAGGGGCGCGAATTGACTCAAGCGCTGCTAGCAATGCACACTGGGCTATTACCAGGTCGCTTTTTCGATGGCATGGTTCCAGCATTAATTCATCATCTCGCAGGTGATGAGGTTGCTCGCTGGATGGGCGTGCCGCAAACCCGTTGGAAATATGCGGTACGCTATCTCAAAACCCTCAATAGTGCCATGCGCAGCATCACCCAACGCTTTCCAGCTATCGATGAGCAATTTGATCGACTGACCTTCTTGCTGCTCCAACGTTGGACTGGCGCAATCCATCGTGGCGAACTTTAGCGAAACTCTCAGCGAACGCGTGGCCTAATTTTCAACCAAGCCCCAGCCAATGCTACACTGAGACCGATCTGGCTTTGCCACGATTGGTCTTTTTTCATCCTTGACACAATTCAGTTTACAGTGTAAATTCATTTATAGATTTACAGTGTAAATCTATTGAGGTTTTGAAATGGCGCGAACCCGTAATCAAGCACTCAACGATGAAACGATCATTCACATTAAGCAAGCGGCCCGCCAACTAATGGCACAACATGGCACAGCCGGCTTATCGATTCGTGGGATTGCCAAAGTTCTATCGGTTAGCCCACCAGCCTTGTACCACTATTTTGCTAATTTGGAAGACCTGATTACAACCTTGATTGCCGATAGTTTTAATAGTTTGGCCGATACCTTAGATGCGGTTGGGCTTAAATCGCGCACAAAAACCAAGGCTGGGCGTTTGTTGATGGTCTTTGAGGCCTATCGCCAATGGGCCTTCGACCATCCGATCGACTTTCAATTGATCTATGGCAATCCAATTCCTGGCTATAACGCGCCACGCGAAATTACCGTACCAGCGGTGGTTCGCACCTTTATTACGCCAGTTCGCTTGGCTGATCTCGCGATCAAAGCTGGCGAATCAAGCCTCAAGGATTTTCGCATTCCAGCATTTTGTGCTGAGCATATGAATGCCATGATTGTCGAACATGGCTATCCTGTGTCCTTAGAGTCGATGTACCTGATTATGACCCTTTGGACGCAAATTCATGGCCTGATTATGTTGGAATTGTATGGACATCTTAGCTCGAATGTTGGCAATGCCGACGCTTTCTATCGCCATCGCGTCATAGAAATGCTGCATACGTTTGGTTTTGACGATCTAACTTAATTCAATTTGGCCAGCACAATCAACGAGCCTTAGCAACCAGGCTTAGTTTGCTGTTGCCAAAAATCAGCAAGGAAGCATTATGACAAGTGAATTACACGTTATTTTTGGCACAGGCCCAATTGGTAAGGCAACCGCTCGCTGTTTGGTCAGTGCGGGCAAACAAGTGCGCATGATCAATCGTTCCGGCAAGGCCAGCCATCTGCCCGAAAGCGTTGAGGTGCTAGCTGGCGATATTTATGATCAAGACTTCGTCGCCCAACAAGCGCAGGCCGCCACCAGCGTTTACCAATGTGCCCAACCAGCTTATTACGAATGGACGAGCAAATTTCCAGCAATGCAAACAGCGGTGATCGAGGGTGTAGCCCAAAGTAAGGCCAAGTTGGTGGTGATGGAAAATTTATATGGCTATGGGCGCAGCAACGGCCAACCAATGACTGAAAATACACCTTTTGCCGCCCATACCCGCAAGGGCAAATTGCGAGCACAGATGAGTGAGCAACTGTTTGCCGCCCATCGTGCAGGCAAGATTCGCGCAACCAGCGTGCGAGCCTCAAATTTCTACGGCCCCGAATATCAATTAATGGGAGATCAGGTGGTTAAGCCAGCCTTGCAAGGCAAAAAAGTTAATTTGCTCGGCAAAGCCGATGTTCCGCATAGCTTTAGTTATGTCAATGATATTGGTGCAACCTTGGCATTACTTGGCACTGATGAGCGTGGTTTAGGCCGACCGTGGCATGCCCCCAGCCCTGCCGCACTAACCCAACAGGAGTTTGTGGCAATTTTAGCCAAGGTTTTGGGCCAGCCAGTCGGCTATCGCACCGTCAATACTGCCATGGTTTGGCTGCTTGGGCGCTTTATCAAAGAATTAGCCGAAACCGTCGAGATGCTGTATGAGTGGCAAGCGCCCTTTATTATGGATAGCAGCGCCTTTACCAAAACGTTTGGGCTTGAGGCAACTCCAATTGAACAAGGCGTTAAAGCCATGGCCGATTGGTTTCGCAATTAAATTGCAACGTGCAGCGCAATCAGATCAAAAGGTTGCGCTGCATTGCAAAGCCTTGGCCAACAATTGTTTATATTCAGCTCGTGGAATTTCGTAGGCTCCAAATGTTGCTAAATGCGGCGTGATAAATTGGGTATCAAGTAGTTGAAAGCCACCCGCCCGCAAGCGTTCGACCAACGCCACCAAAGCCACTTTGCTGGCATCACGAGCTTTGCTCCACATACTTTCGCCAGCAAACAAACCCGCCAAACCCACCCCATACAACCCCCCAACCATCTCACCATCCTGCCAAGCCTCGACACTATGGGCTAAACCACCAGCATGCAATTGACTATACATTTCAATAAATTCTTGGCTAATCCAGGTTTCATCGCGTTCAGCACAAGCCTGCATCGTTGCACGAAAGGCGGTATCAAAACGAATTTCAAAGGTTTGGCGGCGAATTGTGCGCTGCAAGGAATTAGATACATGAAACCGTTCGTCAAGTGGAATGATCGCCCGTGGATCAGGATCGTACCAATAGATCTGCCCATCCTCATCCATAGGAAAGATCCCTTGGGCATAGCCATAAATTAATAATTGTGGTGAGAGTCGCTTGGTCATGCTATCATGTCTCCAAAAAGTGAGGTCAACCAACCAATGAATACACGACGGGATGTCGCAACCGCCGAACCACAAACAACAACTGATGTCGAGCTAGATTTTATCACGCTCAGCGATGAGGAACTGGAAAAGCCCTATCGGGTTATTTTGCAAAATGATGATATCACGCCCATGGAAGTGGTCGTCTGGGTTTTGGAAAAAGTCTTCGAGCAATCGTTTGAACAAGCCAAAAGGATTATGATCGAAGCCCATGTCAAAGGCCATGCTTTAGTCACAATTTTACCCTTCAAAGAGGCTAGCGCCCGCGTCTACAGCGCCCAAAGCCGCGCCCGCGATATGGGCTTTCCGCTAGTGCTCTTTTTGGAGCCAGATTTTTAACCAAGGGGTCAGGGGTCAGGGATTAGGCTATTAGGAAGCAGCCTGACTATTTGATGAGGTTTCAATCAACTGACCTCTGACCCCTAATCGCTGGCTGCTCCCATTCATCCTTCATAATTCATCCCTCATCCTTGTTTTAAATGTCATAGCATTTGTCACGGCCACGGTGTATGCTAGCCTTAGCATCGCAGTGGAGGACACCATGATTATTCCTTGGATCTACTACGTTCAGGCCGATGAGCAATTATTGGTTGAGAGTCTGAGTCGCCGCTGGACGGTCAATGGGCCACGCCGCTACACTGCCCAACCATTCGAGCGAATCACGCGGCGCAGTGGGTTGGTGCTTGGGCCAACCGAATATGTCTATGTAACCGATTCGCTAACTGGCCAAGAACGGCTTGAGCGCGGCCCCCAACTGCTCTTTCCAACTGCCTACGAAGAAATTGGCACAACTCAACAAGCGTTGCCGCTCAAGAAAAACCAATATGTGCGAATTTTAGATCGCAGTACAGGGCAATTGCGGGTTGAGCGCGGCGAACAAAGCATTTATCTCCAGCCCAACGAAACTCAAATTGGCACTATCGAGGCTGGCTATAATATCGATGAACATCACGCGGTGTTGGTACGCAGCACCACTGACGGTCAATTAAACCTGATTACCACACCACAAGTGTTTATTCCTACCGCTGAGCAAGAGGTAATCGAGCATCGCCAGCGCATTTTGCTCGAAAATCATGAAGTTGTGGTGATTAAGGATCGTGATGGGCGCTATCAGTTTCGGCGTGGCAGTCAACGCGATCGCTCCTTCTTCCTCGAACCTTACACCGATTTGGTGACCTTTCGCTGGTCGTCGGGCTTGCACAAAGATAAACGTAATTTGATCATTACTCATTTGGATATTCGACCAAAATTTATGTGGTATGCCTTCGAGGCCCGTACCCAAGATAATGTCGAAATTATGATCGATATTACCTTTTTCTGGCAGTTGGCCGATGTTGAGGCCATGATTGTTAGCACTGATGATGCCCCGGGCGATATTTGCGCTCACGCTCGTAGTGCAATTATCCAAGCAGTTTCGCAAACCAGCCTTGAACGCTTTTTAGCTAATTTCAATAGCATCGTGCGTGATGCCGTGATCGTGCCCGAAGATGGTTTCTATGCTGAACGTGGCGTGAAATTACACTCGGTCGAAGTGCGCTCGATCACGTGCAAAGATGCCAATACCCAGCGCGTGCTGCAAGAAATTATTCAAGAAACCACCAATCGACTCAATCGGCTGCAAAAACAAGAGAGCGAGAACGAAATCAAGGTCAAACAGCTTGAAGGCGAGATCGTCGCCCAAGAAACCCGTAGCCGTTTGCTTGAATTGCAACGCCGTATCGCCCAAGCCGAAGCTGAAACTCAAGGTTTAGCCGAGGCCGAGCGCGTACACGCCTTTATCCAAGGTCTAGGAACCGAATTACCGCTCAGCGAAAAATTGGCAATTTTCAATATTTTACGCCGCCAAGAAGCGATTGCTAGTCTGAGCCAAGGCAAAGCTCAGTTGTATCTCACGCCTGCCGATATCAATTTGAATATAGAACATCGAGCATAGAACATAATAGGCTATTGGCTAAGTGTAAAGGTTATCCCTCACCCCCAGCCCCTCTCCCACGACGGCGGGCGAGGGGAGACTCCTGAAGCGGTTCCCCCTCGCCTCGCGTGCGGGAGAGGGGGTCAGGGGGTGAGGGAAGACGATCATTGCTAACCCAATAAACCATTACAAATAGCCTATAGCCTTATTCCTTCCCACACTTCATAGATCAAAAAAATCCTGCCAACATCCATTACACTATAGCCATTGTTTTGAGCAAGGAGGCTTGAACGCTATGATGAAGGCAGGATTTTTTCGCCAACACGGTGGGCTAGAGGTTTTAGAATATGGCGATCTAGCTGAACCAGTGGCTGGGCCAGATGAAGTTTTGGTGCGTGTACGGGCCGCTGCCCTAAACCATCTTGATCTGTTTGTGCGCGAGGGCTTACCTGGCCTAAACTTAAGCATGCCGCATATTGGTGGCTGCGATATTGCTGGCGAAATTGCGGCAATCGGCGAGGGCGTAACTGGTTGGAGCGAAGGCCAGCGCGTGGTCGTCAATCCTAATATGTGGTGTGGCACCTGCGAATATTGCATCGCTGGCGAAGAAACCTTATGCGATCGTTATGGGGTAATCGGCGAGCACCAAACTGGTGGTTTGGCTCAATATATCGCCGTGCCAGCCCGCAATCTCTACGCCATTCCTGCTGATTATGCGTTTGAGCAAGCTGCCGCCGTGCCGCTGGTTTGGATGACCGCTTGGCGTGCTTTGATTGGTCAAGCTCAGTTGCGGGCTGGCCAAAGTGTGCTGATTTTGGGCGCTGGTGGCGGCGTAGCAAGTGCTGCAATTCAAATTGCTCGCTATGCTGGAGCCACGGTGTATGCTGCTTCACGCTCACCCGAAAAACTAGCGCGAGCCAAAGCATTAGGAGCCGATTACGTGGTACGATCAGATGGTGATTGGGGCCGCGAAATTTGGAAACAAACCAACAAGCGCGGGGTTGATGTAGTATTAGAGAATGTGGGTGCGGCCACTTGGGAAAGCTCGTTGCGTAGTTGCGCCAAAGGTGGCACAGTTGTAACCTATGGCGCAACTACAGGCCCAATCGTCAATATCGATATTCGTAAACTTTTTTGGCGACAATTTAACCTGATTGGCTCAACCATGGCCAATAATCGTGAATTTAACACGATTATGCGCTTGATGTTTTGGGAACGTCGGTTTCAACCATTGATCGATAAGGTGTTTCCACTCAGCGAAATTCAGACAGCTCAACGCTATCTTGAATCAGCCGAGCAATTCGGCAAAGTCGTGATCGCAATACCCTAGAAGACAGCCCGACCCAAGCAAATAAGCAATGGGTCAAGGCTTGGAGCAATTAATTCATGGCAATCACTATCGAACATGTTCGCGTTTTAGAAGGCCCAAATATCTATTACCCTCAGGCTGGAGTTGCTGCAACCTTGCAGGCGAGCCACGATCTGCGCGATGAACTCGGGCGGCAACTCAAAACCTGGGCCCAAGCAGTTGGTTTGATCATCGGCTATTTGCGCATGAAAATCGAGCCAGTTGACGATCAATGGCAATTAAGCTTGAGTTTTACCTGCAATCATCCCCAACTTGGCGCGGCCATTTTGCAGCATGCGGTCGAAGATATGTTGGCCGCCGAACGCCAAGACGAAGATTGGAATCACGATGATGCCTTGTTTGATCTGCGCCGCCAGCGCATGCGGATCGATCCAGTGCTGCCGTTATTGCAATTACGGGCCGAAGCGCAAGGACGGGTGCTGCCAGTGATTGCGGTTGGCGATGGCATGTTACAAATCGGTACAGGCAGCGGTGGCTGGCAGTTTGATCCGGCTCAACTCAGCCTTGGCTTTGCAATTAACCCGCCATGGGAGCAGATTCGCAGCGTGCCATTAATCGCCATTGGGGGAATTGGGGCCGAAGTAGCAGCAGAACAGATTGCCCAAGGATTAACTGCGGCTGGTTGGCAACAGGTTGTGCATATTCCCAAAGGCGATTTTGCTAGCGTGCGCCAAGCATTTCTCCAACCCAACGCTGCAATGTTTGTGGTAGCCTTGGATTATACTGATGCGGTCGAACGAGGTTTAGCCTTTAATCGCTGTAATATTGGGGTGGTGCTGGGCATTAGCAATTTGCCTGAAGCCCACGCCTTGGCGGCAGGTTTGCCAGCCCTAACCGCCGACGAACTGGGCAACACAATCTTACTTGCCGACGATCAACGCACTGCTGGATTGGCACGACGCACGGCGGCTCCAGTTGTGCAACTACAGCGAACCCACGAACCAGCCAGCATTCAACAACCCTTATTGGCCTTGGTCGTCAATCAATTGCAACAATTGCTCGACGCTGGAGCCTTTGATTAACCTGAGCAACCCAATTTAACGCAGAAGGACTCGAGGCTCTTGGCGATTGGAAGGTTGTCTTTGCTCAACGAAGGGCACGAAGCCCACAAAGCATGTGTCTCCAGACTATTAACGTTTGGCTAGCGGAACCAGTGTTAGGATTTTAACCACGCTCCGCTAGCCCATAGCCATCAGCTTATAGCCTCACCCTCTGCGCCGCTGCGTTAAATTTCATCCTTCATCCTTCATCCTTCATCCTTCATCCTTTCTATGCTCTATGGTATGATGGCACAAATTTATAGCTGAGAGCTAGCCCCCGTTTTGGAGTGCAAGGAGGCATTGCAATGCTACGTGGCCTGATGATGGACTATCCGCTGACCGTTGATCGGTTGCTCGACCACGCTTATAAGCTCTACCCCCACAAACGCGTGACAACTAAGCAACCTGATGGCTCACTCCACCGCTATTCGTTCGCCGATCTCTACCACCGTGTGAAGCGCTTAGGCAATGTCCTACACAAACTTGGCATCAACCAAGGTGATCGCGTCGGCACGTTTGCATGGAACAACTACCAACATCTTGAACTCTACTATGCAATTCCTTGTGCTGGTGCTGTCTGTCATACCTTAAATATTCGGCTTTCAACCGAGCAATTGGCCTATATCATCAATCATGCCGAAGATAAGGTGATTTTTGTTGATGCAACCTTGTTGCCGTTGTTCTCCAAGCTTGCCGATAATATTCCTGCGGTCGAAACCATCGTTTTGATCAATGCCCAACCTGGCATCGAAACACCCTTCCCAAACGTTTTGCATTACGAAGATTTGATGGCGCAAGTCGAAGCTGAATTCGAATGGCCTGTAACTGATGAACGCCAAGCAATGGGTCTGTGCTACACCAGCGGCACAACTGGCAATCCTAAAGGCGTGTTATATAGCCATCGGTCGCTCTATTTGCACACGATGGGCGAAAATCAAGCCACGGCCTTGGCCTTTACCCCCGATGATATTGTAATGCCCGTCGTGCCTCAGTTTCATGCGATGGCGTGGGGCTTGCCCTACTCAGCCATGTTCGCTGGCGCAGATTTGATCATGCCAGGCTTGCACTTGAATCCAGTCGCCTTGGCCGATTTGATTGCCGACGAGAAAATTACTTTCCCTGCTGGTGTGCCCACAATTTGGACGGCGATGTACCAAGAATTACGCGCCAATCCTCGTGATTTTTCGCATGTGCGCTGTTTGGCAGTTGGCGGTGCAGCCATGCCACGCGGCTTGATCGAAGCCTACGAACGTGATTTTGGCGTGCCAGTGCTGCATGCGTGGGGCATGACCGAGCTTTCGCCCTTGGGCACAATTTCAAGCCTACAACCCCAACATCGCCAGCTAAGTGACCACGAACGCTGGGATTTGCGCGCTAAACAGGGCTATCCAATCGGTGGCGTTGAATTGCGGATCGTCAATGATGCTGGCGAGGAATTGCCGTGGGATGGAACGACTGTCGGCGAGTTACAGGCGCGTGGCCCATGGGTGACTGCTGGCTATTACAAAGTTGAGCCAACCGCTGAGCATTTTACCGCCGATGGCTGGTTCCGCACTGGCGACGTGGCTACAATCAACCACGAAGGCTATTTGGGCATTACCGATCGTACCAAAGATTTGGTCAAGAGCGGCGGCGAATGGATCTCATCGGTTGAACTGGAAAATGCCTTGATGGGCCATGCCAAGGTCACCGAGGCGGCGGTGATTGCGATTCCCGATGAGCGTTGGAGTGAGCGCCCGTTGGCTTGTGTGGTGCTGACCAAAGATGCAGGCGAGGTTGAGCCAAACGAACTTTTGGAGTATCTCGAGCCGTTGGTGGCTAAATTCTGGTTGCCTGAACGAGTTGTCTTCTTGAGCGAAATTCCCAAAACCAGCGTGGGCAAGTTTGATAAAAAAGTGCTACGCGCACGCTATGCCAACGGCGAATTAAGCTAGTTAAACAAAAACAGGGCGGATGCAACATCCGCCCTGTTGATCTATTGATTGGGGTTTAACAGACTGTTTCCCCAAAGCATGCCTCGAGTAGGCTGCGAACTTGGGTTTGATGTTGCTGCCACCAGCCACGCCCACCCAGCACTTCAACAACCGTAATAACCTCGTTGAGTTGATAACAGGTAGCCTCAATTCCATCCGAGCGCACAATCGAGATGCTATGCTCAGCGGTATTGGGCGAAATTTTAATTGTATATGTTTGGGTTTCAATCACCATGCTCATTTGTTTACTACTACCCTTTCGTGAGTGCTATTCACCTTGACTCCCCTGATGGTTGGAAACGTTTTCTCAACCAGAAGGACTATGGTTTTAGAGTACAATTTCAAGTTAACCAACTAATTTACCCAACTTGGTTCGTTGTAAGTAGAACGTTTTGGTAATGTTGAACGTTCCTAGAAAATATTCTTTAAGCTACTTTTTAACATTGCGCTAACAGTAGTTACTGGTTGGTCTAGGCTAACATCAACCATTCCAAGGATAAATTTACGCCACAATTTCCCCAACTATTTTCTTTGGGGCACATCAACCACTGCCTCGCAAATTGCAGGCACTTGGCACTATGTTGGCAACGGTGAGAGCTTTCGATTTGACATTGCCAACACGCCAGAGACGATTCGCCCCAAGCATAATGGTTATCTTGCCAACGATCACTATCACCTCGATCGAACAAGCAAATATCGATCCATGGCTATGTATGTATGATTGGAAATTTTAGGCTACTAACGAGGGGGATTTAGGCTGAGGGGCCAAATTTGATCCACGAAGGGCACGAAGAAGCACGAAGTTGAGGTTAGGGGCTAGGTTTCAGGAATCAGGGGCCAGCAGTAACACAGAGGCGCAGAGCATGGCTATAGTTTCATGGCTATAGGCGATCGGAACAATTGTTGCCATTTCAAGAAATCTCTGATAGTCAAGAGCCAATAGCCCTCATGCTCTGCGCCTCTGCGTTAAAGCTTCGCGCTCTTCGCGTTCTTCGCGGATCAAACTTAACTGACCCCTAGCCTCTGAACCCTGATCCCTCGTGCTTATTGCCCCAAAATCAAGGCAAACATCAATGGTGCAACAATTGAGGCATCAGATTCGACGATAAATTTAGGTGTGGTTGGTTCTAATTTGCCCCAGGTGATTTTTTCGTTGGGCACTGCGCCTGAGTATGAGCCATAGCTAGTGGTTGAATCGCTGATTTGGCAGAAATAGCCCCAAACTGGCACGTTGCCCATCTGCATATCTTGGTGCAACATTGGCACAACACAAATTGGGAAGTCGCCAGCGATGCCGCCGCCAATTTGATAGAAGCCAATTGAATGGGTTTTGCTGGTTTCGATATACCATTCGGCCAAATAGGCCATGTATTCGATCCCAGTCCGCACCGTGTGCACATTCTTGATTTCGCCTTGGATACAGTGAGCTGCAAACATATTGCCAGTTGTTGAATCTTCCCAGCCTGGCACGATAATTGGCAGATTTTTCTCCATTGCGGCGTACATCCACGAATCCTTAATATCGATTTGGAAATATTCTTCTAAAACGCCTTTGCGCAAAATCCGATACAGAAATTCGTGAGGGAAATAGCGTTCGCCTGCTGCATCCGCCGCAGTCCATTCATCAACCAAGGCCCGTTCCAAGCGGCGCATGGCTTCTTCTTCAGGAATACAGGTGTCGGTGACCCGATTCATATGGCGAGCCAACAGCGCTGCTTCATCATCGGGAGTTAAATCGCGATAATGCGGCACACGTTCGTAGTAATCGTGAGCCACTAAGTTGAATAAATCTTCTTCGAGGTTGGCTCCGGTACACGAAATAATTTGCACTTTATCTTGGCGAATCATTTCAGCCAACGAGATTCCCAATTCGGCGGTGCTCATCGCACCAGCAAGGGTAATCATCATTTTGCCGTTGTTTTCAAGATGGCGCACATAGGCATCGCTGGCATCGATCATGGCTGCCGCGTTGAAGTGGCGAAAGTTATGGCGCAAAAAATCGCTAATAGGAGTCGTGCTCACAAGCTACCTCTTTTGTTGATAAAGCAAATCTTAAAGCGCTAGATCGAGCCAGCGCCGCCGTCTATTGTACCGCAGGCTGAGCCTTATTGCGCCAAAACCAGCGCGATCCGTTTGCGATCTGGGTCGATCGATTGAATGCTGACATCAACAATATCGCCAACACTCAAACTCAGGCCACGGGGAATTTGCGAACTGTGCAATAAGCCATCGTGCTTAACCCCCAAATCGATGAACGCACCCCAATCGACGACGTTGCGCACCGTGCCTTTGAGTTGCATGCCTGGCTGTAAATCTTCAAAAGCCAGCACATCGCTGCGCAAAATCGGCGCTGGCACATCCTCGCGTGGGTCGCGACCTGGCCGCAGCAGTTGATCGATAATATCGCTTAGAGTTGGCACGCCTGTGCCCAATTCCGCCGCAAGGCTATGCAATGGCTGATTTTTCAAATCTTCCAAGCGTTTGATCCGTTCGTTACGGCCTGTTTTGGCATTGATATTCAGCTTGGCTAGCAAATTACGGGTAACCGTATAACTTTCGGGGTGAATTGCGCTGGCATCCAAGGCTTCATCACCATCGCGAATCCGCAAAAATCCGGCGGCTTGCTCAAAGGCTTTTGGCCCCAGCCCTTTAACTTTTTTGAGTGCTTGGCGTGAACGAAAGGGGCCATGTTCCTCGCGATGGCTCACAATTTGGGCCGAAAGCTTGGGGCCAATCCCTGCAACATAGCGTAAAAGCGCAGGCGAAGCGGTATTGACATCAACCCCAACGTTATTGACCGCGCTCTCAACCACGCCATCAAGCGCATTGCCCAAGGCCGATTGATCAACATCGTGTTGATACATGCCCACGCCAATCGCTTTTGGCTCGATTTTGACCAACTCGGCCAAGGGGTCTTGCACCCGCCGCGCAATCGAAACCGCGCCACGCAGGCTCACATCGAGATCTGGCAATTCGCTGCGAGCAAGGCTGCTAGCGCTGTAAACACTGGCTCCAGCTTCGCTGACAATCAAATAGTGCAAGCCAGTTTGTTGGCGAATCACATCGGCGACCAATTGCTCAGTTTCGCGTGAAGCCGTGCCATTGCCAATTGCAATCAAACTCACCGCATAGCGTTTGATCAATGTTTGCAATTCTTGAAACGCCCGTTCACGCGCTGCTGCGCCACTGTGCGGGTAGATCGTGGCGGTGGTGAGCACATTGCCAGTTTGGCCGATGATCGCCACTTTGCAACCAGTGCGATAGCCTGGATCAAGCCCCAGCACCACATTGTTAGCGATTGGCGCTTGCAACAGCAACGAATGCACATTCTTGGCAAAGACGGTGATCGCATGGCTTTCAGCTTGCTCAGTCAAGGCGCGGCGCACATCGCGCTCGATGGCTGGCAAGAGCAAACGCTCAGCGCCATCGTGAATCGCCAAACGCAGTTGCTCGGCCCACGCTGAACGTTGATCAAGCGGGAAATATTTGGCAACCACATCAAACCAATCACGTTGATCCATCTGAATTTTAAAACGCAAAATATGTTCGGTTTCGCCGCGATTGAGCGCCAACACTTGGTAAGGCTTGAGGCGGCTAGCGGTGCTCTCAAATTGATAGTAGGTTTGATATACGCCCTTGCTATCCTCGGCATCGGCGATTAACTCGCTGCGAACCACGCCCCAACGCAAAGCCCGTTCACGAGTTTGGCGGCGCACCTCAGGATGATCGCTGATCTGCTCGGCCACAATATCGCGTGCTCCCGCCAAGGCCTCTTCAATGCTGGCAATCTGTTCGTTGAGAAACTGCCGAGCGGTGGTATCAATCGGATCGTTCGGCTGCATTTGGATAATTTCCGCCAAGCCTTCGAGGCCACGTTCGCGGGCAATGCTAGCGCGAGTACGCCGTTTGGGCTTGAAAGGTGCATACAAATCTTCGAGGGTGGTTTTATCAGTGGCAGCGGCCAAGGCTTGAGCTAATTCATCGCTCAAATTGCCTTGCTCGCGCAGGGCACTTAAAATTGCCTCGCGCCGTTCATCAAGCTCACGTAAACGGGCAATTTGACTTTGAATGCTGCGTAATTGCTCTTCATCCAAGCCACCAGTTTGCTCTTTGCGATAACGAGCGACGAACGGCAAGGTATTGCCTGCATCGAATAATTGAATTGCGGCGGTAACTTGCTCGGCACGCACCGTCAAGCCTTTGGCAATTAAATGAGCATAATCCATGGAAGTTCCTAATCTAGCTAAACCAAGGTTTTTTAACCACGAAGGACACGAAGAGCACGAAGGGGATGAGACTATAGGCTATCTGTAATGGTGCATTGGATTAGCAACGATATCTATCCCTCACCCCCTGACCCCCTCTCCCGCCGAGCGAGGCGAGGGGGAACCACCGTATAATGAAGGGTGGAACACCCCTCTCCCGCCGCAGTGGGAGAGGGGCCGGGGGTGAGGGAATGGTAATCTAATAAACCATACAAGCTATAGGCTATCAGAGCAGCTTATGGGATTTCAAACGATTCCAATAGCCAAAAGCCCATAGCCGATAGCCCTTCTCCCGATCCCCAACAATCGATCCCCAATTAATGCTATTCAGGGTTGAGTTGCGGGCGAATGAAGGGATTGCTGAAGGTAGCGCCCCAAATGCTGCTGAGCGATTGGCCTTCGACCGTAATCTGCACCTGTTGCACGCTGTTGAACGAGGTTAATGCCAATACCAAGGCATCAACCGCCGCGCGAGGATTGCTAGTTTGGCTGAATTCAGCGCTAAGATCAAGCTGGACAACCCCATCGACAATCACTAAACGCCGCACTTGGCTGGTACTAGGGATGGCACTACTGACAACATGGCTATAGCGGCCAGCTCCGCGAATAAGCTCATCGACAGTGGCCCGCGCCTCGGTTTTGGTGCTTGGCACAAGCCGCATCACTCGCACCCAACGACCAGAACTTTGCTGAAAATATAACGGCAAGAACGAAGTTGTGTTAAACTGACCATTTAAACCCTGCGGATTATCGGGGTTGACATTAGGGCGATAGCGCAGGCCACCCAAATTCTGGCCTTGGACTTGAATTTGCACCTGAGTAATCTCTGGTTGCTCAGTCAAGGCCAACACAATCGAACGCAAGCCCAAGTCTTCTAGGCTTGAATTGCCAAACGTCGGGATACGGTTAAAATTAGCGGTAGCAATGCCATTATTCAAGCGTAGCCCAAGTAATTGGGTATCGCTGGGCAACAAACTACGTAAATCGCTGCGTGCACCTTGAATTAACTGTTGGATTGCAGCAGTCCGTGGCTGACGAGTTGCGGCAATCTGGCGCGAGACTGGCACCAAAACTTGGCCAGTGCTATCGGCAAAAAACAATGTTAATTGATTAACCTCGCGACCACCAGTTTCCTCGGTTGGCTGAGCAGTTGGCTCAGGGATTGGTTCAGGCGTTGGTTCTACAGTTGGCTCAACTGTCGGTTCTACAGTTGGCTCAAGCGTTGGTTCTACAGTTGGCTCAATGGTCGGTTCCACGGTTGGTTCAAGCGTTGGCACGGCAGTTGTCGCAATTGGCGATAACGTTGGCTCCAAGCTGGGAAGATCGGTGGCAAACGGAATGCTAGGAGTAGCAGAGGCGACAATCACATCTTCAGTTGGCGGTACAATAACAAAGGTTGGCGATGCAAGAATCACCTGAGTGGTTGCAGAAGCCGATGGCGTAGCAGAGACCGAGGGAGTGACGGTAGTGGTTTGAGCAATAACTTCGGCTGTTTGAGTTTGACGAACCGCTGCTGTGGCAAAGGCATTTGGTGATGGTGAAACCGTTAATGTTGGGCTATCAGATGTTGGCTGAAGCACTTGCGAGGTAGCGCTAGGAACGGCTGGAGTATCGGGGTTGCTAAATAAAACAACGCCGCTAATCGCATAGGCCACAATAATTAAGCCAAGTAGGCCCACCAAGGTGGCATAAATTCGGCGATCGCGAGTTGATAAACCAGCGAGCCAGCCACGCCAACCACCCACCGCAACTGGCGTAGGCGTGCTGACAACCTGCGCAACGGGCAGATCTTCACCTGCATATAATGGGCAACGCACATGGTTGCTGCTTAGACAAAACGAGGCTTGGGGCACTGGGATGTCGTGAGCCTCACCCGTCATGTAGCAGCGGTGCTCCGGCGTAGGACTCGCGAAACGAATCGCACGATTTTGTTTAAGGCCCACATATGGGCAGTGATGCACTGGTTCCACGACGTTCCTCGTTCAAGCTCAACAAAGGCTTCTGACCGCCATTATACTCTACCAACCCTTGCCACAGAAACAGCGCTTGATTGCAGAAAGGTAACACATGCGGGTTCTGGTTCTTGCTGATATTCATGCTAACTTAGCCGCACTGGAAGCTGTTCTTGGAGCAGCAGGCGAGGTCGATTCGGTTTGGTGTTTGGGTGATACGGTTGGTTATGGGCCTCAACCAAATGAATGTGTTGCGCTCATGCGTGAACGCCAGCAAGCGATGTTGGTCGGCAATCACGACCTTGGTTGCCTTGGCACAATTCCCTTGACCAATTTTAATCGTGATGCACGGATTGCCAATGAATGGAATGGTTTGCAATTAACCGAAGAGCATCGCGAGTTTTTGCTCAGCCTAAGCCCGATGCAACAGGTTAACGATATGGTTACCTTGGCACACGGTAGCCCACGCGACCCAGTTTGGGAGTATTTACTCGATACCGTGGGGGCAACCTATTCGTTCGATCATTTTAGCACACCGATTTGCTTTGTGGGCCATACCCATCAGCCAGTGATTTTTACTGCTGATATGCTTGGCGATCATTGCACGGCGACGATTCCGACTGACCAATTGGTGCTCAAGCTGCAACCCGATAAGCGCTATATCATCAATGCTGGTGGCGTTGGTCAGCCTCGCGATGGTGATGCCCGCTCTGGTTGGGCAATTTATGACGATGAGCAACAAACGGTCAGCTTCCATCGCACAACTTACAATATTCGGCGTACTCAAACCTTGATGCTTGAACATGGCTTGCCTAATATTTTGGCAGCTCGTTTGAGTTTTGGCATGTAGCTACTTGCCCACACTTGGCAAAAAGATATTGGTAATCGGAGTCCAGCTACGGGTTTCAGCGAGCGCATTCGTGCCATTCCAGCCACCAATGCTATAAATATCACGGGCGTTTGAAAGCACGAGGTGTTCGCTGACAGCATGGCCGGTGCGCAAATCGGTTGCATTCCAGATGTTATTTTGCAGCACCAAAATCGCTTGATCGCCCTCAGCCCCACCCACCAAATAGATCTGATTGGTGATATAAACCGCGCCAGCATCGATCCGTGGGGCTGGCAGATCGGTTAACTTTTGCCATGTGCCAGTTTGCAAACGCCAGGTTCCAAGGCTGGGGCCAGTTGAAGTTTGGCCGCCAATCAACACAACATCGCCGCCACTTTGGGCAATGGCTGCATCACGCAAGGGCAATGGAATGGTTGGGCCTTGGCTCCAGCTTTGGGTATCAGGGCTATAAATAAAGCTGGTATCAGCAATGATCCCCTCGTTCTCACCGCCAAACACATAAACTTTGCCATCGATCGCGGCAATCATGGCATTGGCCCGTGGGGCAGGCATGGCTGGGCCAGTTTGCCAACGATTTTGGGCCAAGTCAAAAATCTCTAAAATAGTGCTAGCAGCGCCATTTTTATCGCGGCCACCTGGCACATAAATTTGGCCAGCAATCTGCACTGCGCCGCTGGAGGCAACTGCGGTTGGCTTGGCAGCCAGCTCACGCCACGCCCCCGTCGCCAAATTCAATTGACGGGTATGCGCCACCACGCCAGTATCGGTGTTGCCGCCAATCACAATCAAACTATCGGCTAGGAAAACCCCAGCATGTTGGTAGGTTGGCTCGGGCAGCGCGGTCAGTGGTTGCCACACATTGCTCACAAGCGTTGTTGCCGGTTGGGTGGTTGGCGTAATGTTGCCGCGCACCACAAACCAGCCAATTGCCACCACTGCCACAATCAACCCAAATAGCACACCCAAAATTGCCAAAGCATAGGCTCGTGGAATTGTGATCTGATTGGTGGGTTGGGTGATCACTGGCGTAATCGGATCGGGCGCTGGGGTTGTGATTGGCTGAGTTGTACTAGTTATTTGAATTGGTTCGGGTACAATCGGCTCATCAATTGGAATAATCACTGGCGATTCGCTCTCAGGAATGCTCTCAGGTTCTGGCACTGGATTTGGAGTATTCAAACCCTCGATCAGGCCGCGCCGCACAGCCTCAAGCGTCGCCTCAGCCCGTGATAACACCCCCAACTTGGCGTAGATATTGCGAATATGCACCTTGACTGTGTTGGGGCTGATAACCAGCGTATTGGCAATTTCGTTATTGCTTGCCCCCAGCGCTAGCTGACGCAAGACCTCGATTTCACGCTCGCTGAGTGGTGATTGATCAGACATATTCCTCAATTCCTGAGCCAATTCTCCATCCATTGCATGGTAGCTGAACGCCGCAGCAAAGTCAAAGGTTTAATCAACAATCAGGGGTAGAATGCGGCCTAGGCTCATTCCTACCCCTGATTAAATCAGGCTAAATTGTTATTTGGTTGGCTGTTCGTCTGAATCTGTTAGGGCTTCAGTTTGATCAGCGTCATCATTATCATCATTATCATCAGCCTGATCGTCGTCATCGAATTCGTCATCAATCTGATCGTCGTCATCGAACTCAACATCAGCCTGATCGTCGTCAAATTCTTCATCGTCGTCAGCATCAGTTCCGCCCAAACCTAGCGATTGCTTGGTCATCAGCAAGGCGGCACGGCCACGTAGCATCAAATCGTCAAACTTCGATGGCTCTTTTTCCTCGCGTGGCAACACTGAGATAAAATGATTGAAGAGATAGCTATTTTCACGCACAAACTGATTCAGATCAGCCTCGGGATTGCGCAGTTGCCAATCTTCTAGACTGACAGCCAAAAATTCACTTAATTTCTCCACCGTGTCGGGAGTGGTTTGAGCCGCTGCGCCAGCAATGTAGTATTCTTCGCCAACTGGCACAAGATGGGCAAAAATCAGCTCATTTTCTTCCAAGCGCTTGGCGGCAGCATGATCGCGCAAAGTAAAGGTTTCTTTGGTCAAAACCTCTTGAATCAACGCACCTTTGCCCTTGATAATTTCAGTAATCAGATAGGGGCGCAAGCGAATGCCAGCCCAGGTTGGCAACAAATTCAGCTCATGCTCATCAAGCTCTAGCTCGGCTGGTGGATTAGCGGCGATCCGTTCGACCAAGGTTGAGCCATCATCGCCACTTTGAGCATCGAAGGCCAGCCAAGTCAAAAAGCGCTCTGAGCCACGATCTTCTAGCTCATCAAGTTCGCTCATATCGGCGGCGGTATAGCGTCCGCCCCAATATTGCTCAAACAAGCTAGGCGTGCTCGGAGCTAATTCTTCGCTTTGGGTGGCCTCGATCAATTTAGGAAACAACCGATCTTGAGCACGGCGTAATAAGCGCAACTGGTCTTCCTGCGCACGGTCAGCTGCTTCATGACATTGCTTATATTTTTTGCCACTGCCACAAGGGCATGGGTCGTTGCGGCCTACTTTTGCCATAGAACTACTCCTAGATTATGCTGCTGAGGGCATGCTAAAGATAAAGGTACTGCCTTTGCCTGGGGTGCTATCGACCCAAATGCGGCCACCATGAGCCTCAATCACCTGTTTGCAATAGGCCAAGCCAACCCCGCCGATGCGTTGTTCGCCAACCTGCTTGCTGAAACGATCGAAAATACGGCCTGCGAGTTCAACCGGAATACTTGGGCCTTGGTCGGCGATCCGCACTTGGGCATTGCCGCCAGTGTTGCTCACTTGCACCCGTACCATGCTATAGGCTGGACTGCGGCGCAGGGCGTTATCCAACAAGTGGCTCATCACCCGCCGCATCTTATCGGCATCGAAGGCAAGGCCACCACTATCAGCACCATACTCCAACACCAAGTTGATTGCCCGTTGTTGGGCTTGGGGTGTAGATTGGGCAATGCTACCTTCGATCAGTGGCCGCAATGGATTGGCCAAGCGATGCAGGCTGTTGGGGTCGCCATGCAAACGGCTCATTTCCATCAGGGTATTGGTTAGCTCAACCAAGCGCGAGGTGGTACGACGGGCAGTCGATAAAACCCGCTCATTGCCATCGCCCAAATCGCCAGCCAACAAGGTATCTTGGGCCGCCAACACCGAATTCAGCGGATCATGCATATCTTGCACGAGGAAATCGAGCAATTGCGAACGCATTTCTTCAACTTCTAATTCGGTAGTTTTATCGTGGAAAACCCCAACGTAGCCCAAGACACTGCCTGCGCTACTACGAATTGGCACTTGGTTGAGGCCAATCACGGGCTTGCGGGTGCCTTGTTGTTGCTCAAAGACCACCCGTTGGCGTTCGCCTTCGCGTTCGTTACTAATCACTCGCAAACGTCCAGTGTTTTCTTGGCTCCATTGATTAAGGGCTTGGCCTTCGAGCGTACCGCCAAACGCTTCGTTCAACAACTGACGAGCAGCAGCATTGGCCTGCAAAATGATGCCATTGCTATCGGCCAACACCACGCCATCGCTAGCTGCGCCTAGCACCGCCGCCAGTCGATCACGCTCTTGCACCAACAATTGGGCAGCGCGTTCGACCCGCTCTTGCTCTTCGCCAAGCTGCTTGTTGAGTTGGGTGGTTGATTCGTGGCCGACAGTTTGTTGGCGATCAAAAGCGCGTAAGGCTGCGCTACAAACCAAGGCAAAAATGCTAATTACCAGCACAAAAGCGCTGAGCAAGCTCCATTGAATTAATTGATTGGTACTTGGTTCAGCGGCGGCAAAATAAGCCGCTGCCCATAAACTGGCTAAACTAACAACCGTAACAATAGCAGTATGCAAGGGGCGCAAGGTCAGTGCAGCACACAAAACGGGCAGGGCGGCGCTGATAATCGCCAATTCGCGTTGCTCGGGGAAAACCATGGTTGCACCCAAAGCGATGCTGAGCGTGCCAATAATCAAGGCCCAACCACTCAAGGGCAAGCGTCGCCGCAAGCCAGCAATCAGGCCAACCAAAGCAGCCAATGAGCCAACTCCGCCAGCAATGGCTCCAATCAGCATCGTTTGAGAGCCAAAATTCAAGCCACTCCACGCTGCCAGCCCTGCACCAAGCGCCAACACCACCAAGGCAATTGGCAATAACAACCGACTTAAGGGCGAACGTGGGATAGTTATCGCAGCCGTTTGACTAGGCTGCTCGGTAATTGCGACGCTTTCAGTCATGAGCCAATCCTCAATCCATCTAAGCTAGGGCTGCCCAATTATACTACGGTGTGACGTTATAGCTGTAATCGGCTGCCTCGGTTGTGCCTTGAGTTGTAGCATTGACCACCAAAACCGCTCGTCGATTAGCCGGAATCAGCCAACGCGCTTGACCATTATCGGTTGGAATTGCGACAACTTCAGCAACCCCAGCTTGATCATACAGCACTGCCGTTAGCACCCAACGCTGCGCCAGTTGATTACGCACTGGCACAAAACCAGCCCCGCTCCATTCAGCCATTACATTGTCGATTGTGAGATTGCTCAAGGCTAAACCAGCAGCATTATACGCTTCATCGTTAATAACCCAAAATCGCAATTGAATTTGTTGACCAGCCCATGGCCCAAGATCGATGCTTTCTGCTTGCCACGCGGTTTGTTGGCCTGTCCAGCCAGCCCCAATATTTAAGCCAACCGGATTGGCTCCAGTGCTGGCTTGAGTCGCAATCGCTTGCCAGGTTTGGCCATTATCTTGCGAGAGGCTGAGATAGGCATAATCGTAATCTTGCTCTAAATCAAACCAGCGTTGATAGCTCAGGCTACTGCCAGCGCTGGGCACTTGAATTGCTGTGGTGAGCGTGCTCACTCGCGCATCGCCGCGCCCGCCCCACCATGTGGCGCTACTTGTCACATCGGCGGCGAAAATAGGCACTGTGGTATTGCCCTGCCATTCAACAGTTCGTTCGCTGCTGGCGCTATCAAAAGCCAAATAATCGCTGCCAAATTGCTGAATGCTCAAGTTTTGCTCGCTGCTCTGGGCTGGCTCTGGCAACACAGCCCGAGGCAAATCGTAGCTATAACGGCCATCGGCGAGATCAGGATCATTCACCAAATTGGCGACCGCCCAAGCTGCAAACAGCTGATCAAAGCTGGTCAAATCGGGGTAGCGGGTAGCCATCAAACTCGTAATGCTGGTCAAATTATCGCCAGCATCAGCAGCAGCCAAGGTTCCCATCGGCAAGCCGTCGAGTTGCTGATCGAGATAACCGAGGAAAAGCTGAGCCGCACCATAATGTTTGAGCGCAGTGCCAGGGCTGCTGGCCCACGCATTGAGTTGGGTATCCGGCGAGGCCAGAAAATCGAGTGCCAAACTATCGTTGCCATAGCCTGAACGATTTTCGCTCAACATCGAAGCGCCTTCATTGAGCCAAGTGGCGGGGTGGCTCAGCACATTCCGATGCAACAGATGCTGCATTTCGTGAATTAACGTGGCGACATAGCCAAAATCGCTGGGTGGCATGGCCGCAGCGTTAATCACCAACATCTCGCGTTCGTTGGAATATGGATTGATCGCTTGGGGCAATTCGTTATCGCTGGCGTAATAGCCGCCCGCCCCGTTGACCGCAGCATTCAAGACCGTTACCGGCACTTGAGGCCAAGCCTGTTGCGGATACCATTTGGCTAGCAACGGCCAACCAACCTGTTCAAATTGCTGAGCAGCATTAATCAGCGCTTGTTGATCAACTGGCAAATCATCGGCCACATAAATTAATAGGTGAGTGGTACTAAGTTGAAGGGTGGCACTGATATTGCGCTGTTGATTGCTAGTTAAATCGGTAACCCAAAAGCTGCGGCGCTCGTATGGTGGGGGCATTTCCAAACGTAGTGGTTGAGGTTTTTCGCTAAGCAAGCGCCAATCAACGGCAAGTTGGGCCAAATCGCGCTCAAGCCCTTGTTGGCTGGCAAGTTCCACCGCCGCTTCATCGGCAATGATTGGGATGCTTGTGGCCAGTGCTTGAGTCGGGCTGAGAGTTTGAGCTAGGGTTGGCAAGCTTGGTTGAATTGGAATTTGGGTGCTGGTTGCAGGTGCGGTTGCGCTACAACCCACCAACATCCACAGCAAAAGGCAGATTCGCCAGCGACGCATACCATTATCCTTATCGCAATTTTGCTATCAGGATAGCACAGAACCTTGGTAGACATGGCATATATTGCCATCTATAATCGCAGTATCCTCCGTTAGCCAGTTTATTGAAGGAGCGAAGCCCATGAAACAGTGGATGAGTCGGATGTTGTTGGGCGTGTTAGCAATTGCCTTGAGCGGTTGTGTTGCCTCACAAGTCGAAACCACAATCAGCGGTGATGGCAGTGGCACGAATACGTTTAAAGTAGGTATGGATGCCGAAACAATGGCCATGATGGCAAGCATGGGTGGCACCGAGGGCGAAGATCCCTTTAAACAAACCAGAGATGATGTTTCAGGTTATCCAGCTGAGTGGGCTGCAACTACCAGCGATTGGAAAGAAAAACTTGGCGAAACCGAGTTCCAAGGCGTACAGATTAACATGAAATTTGCCAACGTTGCGACCTTGAACGAGCAATTAAGCCAATTTTTGAGTGACTCGGGCAGCAGCGATAGCCCAACCGGCCAAGCGTTATCGAATCTTAAAATAACCGATGATGGCGAAACCTTCACTGTATCCGGCAATGCAATGGCCACCGATTTGGCTGCTGCCGCCGAGAGCGAAGGCGCTGGCATGCCTGGCATGGGCGATTCGTTGAAAAAGGCTGTGATTGTTTGGCAAGTAACCTTGCCAGGTGAAGTTAGCAGCGTTGAGCCAACCGATATTGCAACCGTCAACGGCAATACGGTTACTTGGAAAATCCCAGTTGATAAAACTGCCACCTATACCCTCAAAGCAGTTTCAACCAAGAGTGGTGGCGGTGCTGGCGGCAGTAATTTGCCATTGATCCTTGGTGGCGTTGGCTTGTTGGTGGTCTTGGCTGGTGTTGGCTTCTTCGTGATGAGCCGCCGTAAAGCTGCTCCAGTGGCCGCTGGCTATCAGCAATATGGTGGTCAAACCTACGACCCCAATGCTCAAGGTCAAAATCAACAACAAGGTTATTACGACCCAAACAACGACCCTAATCGCAAACAATAAGCCAATTTGAAACCTTTTGGCCAACGCTCCGTCTTTACGGCGGAGTGTTGGCGTTTTAGCCAGCAAATTGCGGTACGATGATAGTGAGCGATTTTTGATCAACGGAGGCTGCTGTATGCGCTATTGGTTGTTGCTTCTCGGGCTGGTGTTGTTGAGTGGTTGTGTGAGTCAGCAACAACAAACTGAATTTAATTCCGATGCCAGCGGTGTTTATGAAATTCGACTAGGTTTTTCGCAACAGTTTCTCGATTTTGCCGAGATGGGCGGAAGCGGCGCAAGCACCGATGTGCTCGATGATGCCCTCAGCGAATTAGGCTCAATCGCCGATTTACTGCCTGCTGAATGGCAAGCCAGCAACGAAAATTGGACCAGTGAAGATGGTCAGTATCGGGGCACGTTAATTCGCATGCAATTTCGCGATTTGGCGATGCTCAAAGAGCAATTGACCAGCAGCGAATTAAACGAACTCTATAGTTTGGTGCGTTTTGAGGATGTGGCAATTGAGCAAAACGGCAATGAAGTTCAGCTCAAGGCAACTGTCAAAAACGGTCAAAGTTCAATGTTGGGCAGCCAAGAATCAGGCGAGCTGTTTGGCTCCGGCTTGATTGCTAGCCCCACCACCAGCTGGACAATTCGCTTTCCTGAATCAATTAGCACTTGGAACGAGCGCGAAATTGCCACGCTCAACGAAGCACAAACCAGCATCACCTATGATTTTCCCTATCCTTTGAGCCGCGATTATCAGCTTGAAATTGTGGGTACGTTGAGTGCTGGCGTGCCGCAATGGGCTTTGTGGGGCGTTGGCGGTTTGGTTGGAGTTGGGTTGCTGTTGGTAGGCGTTGGCTTTATCTTGAGCCGCCGCAAACCCAGCACCCAGCCGTATGATTTAGTGCCTGCTGGCCCAAGCAGCGATTACCCAGCCTATCAAACTGGTAGTCAAACCACTCCATTAGCAGCATCAAGCTATCAACCCAAGCCTGAAAGCTACCAACCAAGCGATAGCGTTGCAGCCTATCAACCCAAACCTGAGAGCTACCAGCCAAGTGATAGCATTTCGCCGTATGCACCAAAACCAACAGGTTATCAAGCGCCAACACCCTCAGCTCAAGCCAGCAACAGCTACGAACAGCCAACCACATTTGGCTCAGCCCCAACAGAATTTGGTGGCCGCACGCCAACCCGTTCACTGGGCAGTTGGCAAGAGTCTAACGATGATCCTCAAAGCCGATAGGGCGCATGGGGCGCAGCATTCGGTTTATTCAGGGTTTGAATCTGGTTAATCGCTGCTAGCGGCCCGATAATCACCAATTGATCGCCGCTGCTCAAGCGTTCATCGCCGCGTGGGCGTAAATCTTCGCCATTACGCCCACGCCGATAAAGCACCGAAATATCGTGCTGATTTTCAACCGTCTGGATCAAGCGTCCATCAAAAATGCCATCGCGGGCAACCGTAATCTCCACCGTCGAGAGTAACTTGCCTGCCACATACAAGGCGTTGGTAATGCCGCGACCCAAGGCAGCAGCGGCAAGCGTTGGAGCCGCCAGCGCCGAAGTGCTAAATGCGGTCTGAATATGAAAGGCTGAGCTGAGTTTGCTTGCCAATGAATCGTTAAAAACCCGCATCACAATATGAATATCAGGGTGCGATTCGCGGGCGGTCAAAGCAATATCGAGATTGGTCAAATCGTCGCCAGTAACCACGGTGAGCGAGGTAGCATGGCGTAAGCCTGCTTCGTGCAGCAGTTCTGGCTGACGAGCATCGCCAATAATCACTGGCACATGCTGGCCCATCACCAATTCATGAAACGGCCCATCGCTATGAGCATCGATCACCACCACATCGCAGCCACTGGCCAGCAATTGCCCAACCACCCGATAGCCAATTTTGCCCAAACCACACACAATAATATGATCACGATAGGTTGATGCTAACGCCATTTGCCAAGCCTCCCGCCGATTGCGTTTATCGAAGAGCAAAATACCCATATTGAGCGCACCGCGCGCCAGCAAAATAATATTCAAGGCTGGCGCGAGATAAAACAGCACTTGCAGCCACCATGGCTCAGGCAGTGGCACAGGGTTGAGCGTCATTTGGCTAAATGCTTGATATAGCGCTTGGTTAAAAGCCAAAACAGGGCGCGTGCCTGCCCAAATTGCCAAGGTAAACCCCAACCACAACAAGAGCCATAAGCCCAGCCAAATTCCCGAATCGCGAAACACAATCCAACCATCGCGCAACGAGGCTGCGATCAGTCGTCTCCAACGCGCTTTGCGACTAGGGGTTTTGGTTGGTTTCATGCTTGATACATTGCCTCGCTCGCTCCCTCACGCAGTTGTTGATCGGCCTGTTGAATTGTACTAGCTGTGCCAATCAAGGTTAGTTGATCGGCTGCTTGCAATTGGGTTTGGCCATCGGGCACAAATAAATTGCCCGCTCGCCGAATTGCCACAATCAAGACATTACTTGGCAAATTAAGCTGTTTCAACGGCTTGCCAACCACTCGCGGATTCGATACTTCAACTTCGTAAATGCTTTGATCGGCTTGATGGCTTAAGAGCATGCTCATGGCTGATGGGCCTTGAACTAACTGGGTCAGGGCATCAACCGACGCTTGCAAGGGATTTAAAACTGTGATACCAAGATCGCGCAAAACACTGCTGGTACTCTCATTTTCAGCCCGAGCCACAATTGTTGCGACCTTGAAATGCGAACGCACCACCTGGCTCACCAACAGATTGAGTTTATCACTCGGGGTCAAGGCTACAACCGCTTTGGCCCGTTCAACGCCAGCTTTACGCAACACTTGCAGATCAGTCGCATCGCCAGTAATTGTGCTAATGCCATGGTGGCGCACCCGATCGATCAACTGTTGATCAGTATCGATCACTACCACATCGTGATGTTGGCTATGCAGTTGGCGGGCAAACAGCTGGCCTAAATCATTCGCGCCAATAACTAAGGTGGTCATCGGTTCAACTCCTAACAAACGTGCAAACAGCGGGGTAGTGAAGCTTTGCAGCACAACCGTGCCAATCACGGTCATAAACACCAAGCCAATCAATAAATTGCCCCCAGCAAATCCAGCTTCGTCCAATGAGATCGCTGCAAAGGTGGCAACCGAAGCGGCCACAACTCCGCGTGGGCAAACTGCGGCAATAAAGGCCCGTTCGCGCCAGGTTAAGGTTGAACCAAGCGTTGAGGCAAAGACACACAATGGCCGCACCACCACAATCATCAACACAACCGCTAATACGCCCCACCAACCAAGCGCGGCCAAATCGGCAAATTTCAAACGAGCTGCTAGCAAAATAAAAATAATCGTAATTGCCAGCATGGTTAGGTCGCCCTTGAACAAGACAACTTCTTCTTCGTGGGGAAAATCGATATTGCCAACCGCAATCCCTGAAACTGCTGCTGCCGCAATGCCAGCTTCATGCGAAATCGCTTCAGCAATGATAAAGATTGCGATTGCGCCACCCAACGCGCTCAAACGAGTGGTTTCAGCATTGAGCTTCGAGCCGATAAAGCGCAGCGCATAGGCTAAGCCAATGCCGCCAACCAAACCAATCAACGAGCCAATCAGCAAGCGTTCGGCCCAATCGAAGGCTCCGCTAATGGTTGTGCCGCTGGTGAGCAAGACATCGAGCACAACCACCGCCAAAATAGCCCCAACCGCATCAACCAATACGCCTTCAGCTTGCAACAACACTTTTAAGCGTTCTTTGGCATTGCTGCGCCGCATCAAAGGCGTAATCACGGTTGGCCCAGTGACGCTCATCAATGCCCCAAACAAGGTTGCCAGTGGCCATGATAAGCCCGCCACAAAATGCGCTACCAAGGTTGCACTACCCCATGTCACTAAGGCTCCAACACTCATCAACATTTGCAATGGGTACGATAAACGGCGCAAATCGTTGATATCGAGCACCAAACCACCCTCAAATACAATAATCGCCACAAACAACGGAATCAACACCCGCAGCCCAACGCCTAAGGCCGATGGATCAACCAAGCCAAAAACTTCGGGGCCAACGATCACTCCCACCAACAGCAACAAGACAATCGACGGGATGCCAATCCGTTCAGCAAGCACGAAGGTGGCGATGCCAAAACAAATCACCATCCCCGCCATCAACAGCAAACTATGTGCATCCATATAACTCCTTTCTGTGCGCCTTGCCAGATTGACACAAACCTAAGCTATGTTATGCTATTATTGTTAGGTTTGTCGTTTAACTTAGTTAACAAAAGGACTCAAACCATGGCGCGGATTTATGACAACATTACCCAACTTATCGGCAACACGCCGCTGGTGCGCTTGGGCAAGGTTAATACCACGGGGGCGACGGTATTAGCCAAGCTTGAGTTTTTCAACCCAGCCAGCAGCGTCAAAGATCGGATTGGCTTGGCGATGATCGAGGCAGCGGAGGCCGCCGGTCTGATCAATCCAAACGATACCACGATTATCGAGCCAACCAGTGGCAATACGGGAATTGGTTTAGCATTTGTGGCCGCCGCCAAAGGCTACCGTATTGTGCTAACCATGCCAGAAACCATGAGCTTGGAACGGCGCAAATTGCTCAAAGGCTTTGGAGCTGAATTAGTTTTGACTCCAGGCTCCGAGGGCATGCCCGGGGCAATTCGTCGCGCCGAAGAATTGGCCGCCGAAAATCCAGGTAGCTTTATTCCGCAACAATTCAAAAATAAAGCCAACCCAGCAGTTCACCAACGCACCACCGCCGAAGAAATTTGGAATGATACCGATGGCGCTGTCGATATTTTGGTGGCTGGGGTTGGCACTGGTGGCACCATCACAGGGGTTGCCTCGGTGCTGAAAGAACGCAAACCAGGCTTTAAGGCAATTGCGGTCGAGCCAACTGCCTCGCCAGTGCTTTCTGGTGGCAAAATGGGGCCGCACAAAATCCAAGGCATCGGCGCTGGCTTTGTGCCCGATGTGCTCGATACCAGCGTGATCGATGAAATTATTCAAGTTACCAATGAAAATGCTTTTGAATGGGCCCGCAAATTGGCTCACGAAGAAGGCTTGATGGTCGGGATTAGCTCAGGGGCCGCCGCGTGGGCCGCCTTGCAAGTAGCTGCCCGCCCCGAAAATGCTGGTAAAACGATTGTCTTTATTGTGCCAAGCAACGGCGAACGCTACCTCAGCACACCATTATTTGATGCTGAGTAGGATTTAGGGGTCAGGGGCTAGTTGCCAGGGTCCAGAAAAGCTAGAAGTAATTTTAACGCAGAGGCGCAGAGTCTTGATAAGGATGAAGGCGGTTTCAACCTGATTCCTAGCCCTGACAACTGATCCCTAAAAATCTAACACCCTCAGCACCGAACCATGCTGAGGGTGTCGAATTTTTAGCAATTCGTGAAACTAGGCGGCTGGAGGAGGAGCTTCGTCGCCGTCGATGCCTAATTTATCTTTGGCGGCTTCATACACATCGCTGGCTTTATCGCCGACGACTTCGGCAACATCACTAATTTTTTCGGCAGCTTGCTCGGCTAAATCGCCTGCTTTTTCAGCGGCATCGCCGATAAATTCACCAACCGACTCGGCGACATCCTTGGCTTTATCAACCAAATTTTCGAAAAACCCTGGTTCATTATCAGTCATGGGGTTTCCTCCGAAATGCCACGTGGTATCTACCACGATCTCTTGCTTAGCTCTATTGTAGTAGATTCAGGCCAACTTACAAGTAGCAATTTGGTTCCATTCTGCTCAGATCGAGCCAGCCTTGGCCTGCTGTTCGCCCAATGTCGGTTGGTTTGGCACACGCGGCAAGCTCAATGAGATCATGGCTGTGATTGCACTCAGCAAGGCCGCTGCCCATAAACAGCCTGCCAACCCATAGCTTTGATAGAGCAGGCCTGAAAGAATTGTGCCAAGCAAGCGACCCAAGGCATTGGCCATATAGTAGAAACCTACATTCAAAGCCACATCATCCTGATCGGTATAGGCTAAAATGAGGTAGGAGTGCACCGCCGAATTCAGCGCAAAGATAAACCCAAAGCCAATTAAGCCCACCACAACCACGACTGCCGATTGTTGGTTGATTTGCACAACGCTGGCAATCGCCGCCATAATCAGCATCAACAAGCCAGCCAAAATTGTTGCCGCCCAACCGTTGGGCGTGGTTTGCCAGCGGCGGGTTATCTGTGGCGCGAGCGCTTGAATCAGGCCATAGCCAATTACCCACAAGGCCAAATAGCCGCCAGCCTGCCAAAACGACCAACCAAGCACTTCACTGAGAAAAACTGGCAAGCCGACCACAAACCAAACATCTCGCGCTGCAAACAAAAAACAACGCGCTGCTGAAAGCAGATTGATCGCGCGGCTTTTGGCAAAGAGTTGCTGCCACTTTGGCTTGGCTTTGCTACGCCCCAAATCGTGTTGCAAAAAGATCCAAGTGCCGATTGCTGCCATAGCAATCAAACTCGCAAGCACGGCGAAGGCACTGCGAAAGCCAATGGTGCTCAATAATAGGCTACCCAAGAAAAAGCCCACGCCTTTGAGCGCATTTTTCGAGCCAGTCAAAATGGCTACCCATTTGAACAAGGTCGATTGAGCATCTTCAGCCACCAACATTTTGATACTGCTCTTGGCGCTCATTTTGGTCAGATCTTTGGCGATGCCCGAGCCAGCTTGCGCCAACATCACATAAGGCACGCTGAGCCAAGCACTGGGCACAACCATCATGCCCAAGGCGACAACTTGTAACACCAAGCCAGCATGCAACGTGCGATTCAGGCCAAAACGTGTGCCCAGCCAGCCACCAAATAAATTGGTAACCACCCCAAATACTTCATAGAAAATAAAGAGCGCCGCTACCGCCAAGGCACCATAGCCAAGTTGATGAAAATGAAACAAAACCAACATACGCAACGCACCATCGGTCAAAGTAAATGCCCAATAGGCGGCGGTAACAATCGCATATTCTTTGAATTGTTGCTGCATGGTTGGCTCCTAGCCTGCCTGAAGTTGGGCGACCTTGGCGGCTAGCTCCAACATGCGATTAACATAGCCAATTTCGTTGTCGTACCAAGCCATAATTTTCAGTTGGGTTTGGTTGGTAACAGTCGTCAGCGCTGCATCAATAATCGCCGAACGTGGATCACCTTTGTAATCAACTGAAACTAAAGGCCGTTCTTCATAGCCCAAAATACCTTTGAGCGCTCCACGACTAGCCTCAGCCAAAGCCCGATTAACCTCTTCGCTCGTAGTTGGTCGGGCCAGTTCAAAGACACAATCGGTCAGCGAGGCATTCAACAAGGGCACGCGAATCGCTACCCCATCTAAACGACCTGCTAATTCTGGAAAGATCATGCCAATTGCGCTGGCTGAGCCTGTGCTGGTGGGAATCAGCGATTGGCTAGCGGCGCGGGCACGGCGTAAATCTTTATGCGGCGCATCGATCAAATTTTGGGTATTAGTCATATCGTGAATTGTGGTGATCATGCCGTGTTTGATACCAAACTGTTCATGCACCACTTTGACGATGGGAGCTAAACAATTGGTTGTGCACGAGGCGGCAGTTAATAAACGATGCTGTAGTGGATCATAGAGCTGATCATTGACTCCCATCACAATGTTGAGTGCGCCGTGCTTAACAGGTGCGGCAACGATCACAGTTTTGACTCCAGCCGCAAAATAACCCGCTAGTTGTTCGGGGCTACGAAATTTGCCTGAACATTCCAGCACCAGATCAACGTCATGGCTCGCCCAATCGGTTGCTTCAATTGTCGCATGATTGCTATAACTCAGGCGTTGTTGATCGATGATCAGGGCTTGGGCTTCGGCCTGCACAGCTTGGTTCCAGCGGCCATGAACTGAATCGAAGGCCAGCAAATGCGCAGCAGTCGCAGCCTCGCCTTTAAGTTCGTTGATATGTACCCATTCAAATCCTGGGCGATTCCAGCCAGCCCGTAATGCTAGCCGCCCCATTCGCCCAAAACCATTAATGCCAATTCGTAAAGCCATTATTTGCTCCCTTCGCGTTGTTGGCGCTCAATGGTGGTCAGTAAAAAACGAATACGGGTCATCAGTTGCTGGGCGGTGGTTTCAATTGCAGCGGCTTGGGCTAGTTCGCTGGTTTCACGCAATGGGTCGGCAAAACTCCAGTGCATACTGGTGGGGTGGCCAGCAAGCGTTGGGCATTGTTCGCGTGCTCGATCGCAGACCGTAATCACATAGTCGAAATCTTGCTCAAGGTAGGGCTGGAGTGCCTTGGAATATAAGCCAGCGCTGGAAATCTTTTTTTCGGCCAAGGTTGCTAGAACCAAGTGATGCACCTCGGCAGGTTGGGTTCCGGCGCTCACTACATCGAGCATGGAGCCGCCAATATGGCGGGTAATTGCCTCAGCTAGTTGCGAGCGAGCACTGTTGTGGGTGCACAAATATAAAATTCGCACTGGTTTGGTGAGTTGATAGGTTTGGCTAGTTGATTTACCAGCAAATGGATCAAGATCAGGGTGCAGGGCTTGAGCGCTAGCTTGATAGGCCGTTTGCAAGGTGGGCAAATCGAGATGGTAATAGACATCACGGCCATCGGCTTCGCTACGGCGTTCGATCACCAAGGCAGCTTCACGCAACAGCCGTAAATGATATGAAACCACATTCATCGGCGCTTGCAAGACCGCCACACATTCATGCACCCGATAATCGCTATGGACTAAAAGTTGTAACAAGCGCCAACGAAGATCATGCGCTAGCAATTTGAGCACGGCAGGTGGTTCAAGCCCAAGGCTTTGCATAATAATACTCCAAATCAAAATGATTCAAATTATTTTGAAGTATATTCGAGGTATTAGCAAAAAGCAAGCTAGCATTTTGATCCACGAAGCGCACGAAGTTATTTTAGCCACGAATTGCACAAATTATGCTTTTGTGATCCCCAATGTACTACAGCTCAGTGCTATGCGTAATGTCTGACCCCTAGCCCCTGAATCCTGACCCCTGACCTCTATTTTGCCTTTTGCCTTTTGATTTTCATCCCTCATTATTCATCCTTCATCCTTTCCTATGCTACTCTGTGGCATGCGAATTGCCGCAACGTTTGGCGAAAAATAGCTAGCAGAGGAACCCTATGTTCGATTGGATTCAACCTTATTTACCACCTGTAAATAGCGTTTCTTACTATATGTTGCGGGGCACACTGACGTTTTTGCTGGTGGCAGTCGCCGCACGCGCGATTAGCATCATCATTCGGCGAGCCTTTCTCTCGAATGCCCAATTACTGCGCCATAACCTCAGCGAGCGCCGCCGTAAGACCTTGCGCTCCTTGGTTTCATCGCTGACCAATGGCTTGGCAATTTTGATCTCGCTGTTTTTGATTATGGGCATGTTTATTCAGCCAAGTGCCTTATTTACCTTTTTGGGCTTGTTTAGTGCGGGCTTGGGGTTTAGTGCGCGGCCTTATGTTAGCGATTTTCTGGGCGGAATTACGCTACTATTTGAAGATCAATTTGCGTTAGGCGATAAAGTGGAGATTGGTGATCGGCAGGTGGTGGGTTGTGTTGAACGAATTAGTTTGCGTATGACCTATATTCGCGGCGAGTCGGGCGAACTTTGGCTGGTGCCCAATGGCGATATTCGCACCATTCGCAATTTTACTCGTGGCAAATGGTCGCCAGCCAGCATCAAATTGACCGTGCCAACTACCAAACTTGATGAAACCATGATCGTTCTGCACCAAATTATCAGCGATCCAGGTGATGATGTGATTGAAACACCTGAAATCATCAGCGAAGATGGCGAAATTGGTGCAGTCACGACCACGATTACATTAAAAGTTAAGGCGCGTTACAGTATGGCTCCGGCAGTGCGTGAGCGCTTGATCACTCAATTGCAAGCGGCGTTAACTGAGCACCATGTGTTGGCTGCGGATGAAAATCGGGAATAGCATCGCCAGTTAAGGCATCGTAGGAAACTGCATCGGCAGGCTCACGCAACAGTGATTTGACCCGTGGCCAAAAGCCACGGAAAAACTCTGAGCGGCGATAGCGTTGCAAATCACGGCCTGATTCCCAAGTACTCCAGGTTGCAAAGGCGGTTGGGTCGCCAGTTTCACGTAAAAGCGATAAGGCCAAACAGCCTTCTTGATGGCGAATTGTTGGCTCGCATTCAGCATAAAATGCAAGAAATTCTGCTACATGTTCGGGGGCAAATTTTAACCGAACTAAGCGCACAACCATTGGCGTAGCTCCTTATTGGGAATTGACACACAAAGAGGTGGCCGTAACCACAGCGCTATCTTAGCATGCTTAGCCTGCATCCAATGCAAAAACTGCACCATCGTAGGCGATCAAAACTTCGCCCTTAAACATTGTGGCAACTCGCGCCAAAACTTCAGCTTCCGGAGCGGTATTGATTGGGCTGTAGTGGGTCAGAATCAGGCGTTGGACACCAGCATTTTGAGCGGTGGTAGCGGCTTGCTCAGGCGTTGAGTGGGTATCAAAGGGCATTGAAACGGTGCATTCATGAATCAATGTATGCGCCGCTTGGCTTAATTCAACTAGTGCCGCGCATGGTCCACTATCAGCGCCATACACCAAACTGCCTTGGCCTACTTGATCAATCCGTAAGGCGAGGGTTGGGCGGCTATGGTAGGTTGGGGCGGTGGTGAAGGTTGCACCTAAATCGAAGGGTAATTCGACCCTACCACCAGCATCATCGAGGGTTTGAAATTGGGGCGTAATTGCATGAATGCCTAAATCGGCGGCTTGCACAACCGCCTCAGCCGTAGCAATCGTGCGCGAATTACCAAACACTAGCAATTCACCGTTGTGTTGAGCCAACCACAAATGTAGCAACAAACTGGGCAAGCCCATCAAGTGGTCGGGGTGATTGTGCGAGATGAAGATCGCGCGGAGTTGACGTGGATCAAGCCCATATTTGAGCATCCGACGATACGGGCTACCGCCACAATCGAGTAAGACTAAGCCAGCCGCGCTTTGCCAAACATAGCCACTATTTTCACGCTCAGCATCGGGAAGTGCCGTGCCAGAGCCAAGCACAATCAAATTACTCATGCGGACCTCCTTTGGTCGTGCAATCTACGCAGATAGCGCAGCAATTAGTATAATAGGCCATAAAAGACCCGACAAGGGTGCAAAACTCACATTTTGCAGCCACTATAGGAGCCAGTATGGACGCACTCTCTGCAATGATGCAGCTTTGGTTGGGTGGGTTATTGGTCGCATGGGCACTGGTGTTGCTTGGCGGATTCGTGCTAGGCAAGCCGAATCCTGAAGGCACGCGCCGCATGACGCTGTGGGGGCGTTTGGGGTCATCAGCAATTTTGGTGGTGGCGGCTTGGAGTTGGTGGTGGCAACTGCACCAGCAACATAATCTAACGGCCTTGTTAGTTGCGCTTGGCATGAGCTTGGGCTTTGTGGGCGATTTATGCATGGCCCAAGTTGTTCCGCTTAAAAATTATGTATTGGGTGGCATGAGTGCCTTTGGGCTAGGCCATGTGGCCTATATTTGGGCTGGCCTAGGCATCGAAAGCTTCAATGTGCTGAGCTGGTTGGTTTGGTTAATCGTGGGGGCGCTTGGCTGGTATGTGGTAGTTTGGCACGATAGCTCACGCAGTCGGTTGCATCAAGTGGCTTTGCCTTATGCGTTGTTGCTGGCGAGCACGACAGGCATTGCAACTGGGGTAGCCTTGGAGCAACTGCCAATGCTGACATTTGCGATCGGCGCAGCCTTATTTTTGCTCAGCGATTTAATTTTGGCCACCCAGTTGTTTAATGATGCCCGTTGGCGCGGAATTGGCGATGTGGTTTGGTTTACCTATGGTCCGGCCCAAGCCCTAATTGTCTATAGCATGGCTTGGTTGCTTTAATTGAGAAAAGAGGATTTTAATGATCTAGCTAATATAGTTTCAGCCAAACAATGCTGGGAGCTTAATTGATCACCACCCCTCCGCCCCGCCTCAAGGCGGGGAACGCAGGGTGTTTTCATCCCCCTGCACCCCCTAAAGCACAATTTTTGATAGACAGCCGTATCCAGCTGCATCAAAAATTATGGTTTTAATACAAACGACAAAGCCACAATTGCGGCTTGTGGCTTCTTCGCTAATTGACATTTTGCAGAACGTGCTACAATGATCATGCTCTCGACCAATTTGGCGGGAAGCACTGATGGGTTTTCTGGTTTCAAACACCACTTGGATCGCACCCGACCGAGATGGTAAGTACACAGTGATGTGCTTAGTTGTCCTCGGCTGACGCGATTCGGCGTTGCGGAGGTTTTTTTATGGCTTTTTCCGCTCGACCGACAGTCGGCATTTTTGGCGCAGGCAAGGTTGGCACAGCCTTGGCCTTGGCCTTACAACGCGTCGATTACCCACTTGTCGGCGTTAGCTCTCGTTCAGCTGCTTCGGCTCAGGCATTAGCTCAAAGTCTGGCATGCCCCGTACTTATACCCAACGAATTATTTGCCCAAGCTCAATTGATCTTTCTGACAATTCCTGATGATCATTTAGCCGCTACCGCCCAAGCTTTGACTGATTCACTTGGCCATGGCACTGGCATTGTGGTGCATTGTTCAGGAGCCTTGACCAGCGCCGTTTTGCAACCATTGCAGCTGCGTGGTTGGCAGGTTGCTGGTTGTCATCCATTGGCTCCCTTTGCGAGCCGCTCAACTCCCTTACCCCAAGCAATTACCTGGGCGATCGAGGCTGAAGCTGAGTCATATGCTGTGCTGGCGGAATTAGTCCAAGCAGTTGGTGGCATTCCTCGCCCAATTCAGGCTGAGCATAAAGTGCTTTATCACAGTGCGGCGGTGCTTTCGGCCAACTATGCCATTATGTTGGCGGCACGGGCGGTCGATTTACTGCAACTTTGCGGTTGGTCAGGCCAAGAAGCATTGCAAGCACTTGTGCCTTTATTACGCGATAACGTTGAAAATTTGGCTCGCGTCGGCTTGCCCCAAGCATTAACTGGCCCATTGGCCCGTGGCGATTATGGCACGGTCGAGCGCCATCTCCAAGCCTTGGATGCCAATGCCCCTGATATTGCCAGTTTGTATCGCGCCTGCATCGAGGCAACTCAACCGTTATTAAGAACATAGATCAAAGAACATAGAACATAGCTGTCATGGTTTATCGCATGCACAACGGCCAGCATGCCCTCACCCCCTAGCCCCCTCTCCCGCACGCGAGGCGAGGGGGGATTCGCTCCGGCAGTGCTCCCCTCGCCCGCCGTCGTGGGAGAGGGGTTGGGGGTGAGGGAAAGCAATCTATTTTCGATATTTCAACATATTCAACCAAGCAAAGGAGCTACCATGCGTACACAATTGAGCGATATTCAACGGATGAAAGATCGGGACGAACGCTTGGTGATGGTCACAGCCTATGATTACACCAGCGCCCAACTGATCGATCGTACCGATATTCCGTTAATTTTGGTTGGCGATTCGCTGGGGATGGTGATTCAGGGTAATAGTTCAACCGTGCCTGTAACCATCGATGAAATGGTTTATCACACCAAAGCCGTGATGCGTGGCAGCAGTAAAGCGCTGGTGGTTGGCGATTTGCCTTTTTTGAGCTACACCAGCCCTGAACATGCCATCCAAAATGCTGGCAAGTTGATGCAAATTGGTGGTTGTGGTGCGGTCAAGCTCGAAGGTGGCGTGAACATGGCTCCAACCGTGCGCCGCTTGGTCGATTTGGGCATTCCAGTGATGGGCCACTTGGGCTTTACCCCGCAATCAGTTAATCAAATTGGTATGCGGGTGCAGGGCAAAACCGTGGCCCATGCCCGCCAGTTGCTTGACGATGCCTTGGCACTTGAAGCCGCTGGAGCCTTCGCGATTGTCTTGGAGTTAATTCCAGCAGCCTTGGCCAAGGCGATCACGGCTCGCTTGCATATTCCCACAATTGGAATTGGAGCGGGGGTTGGTTGCGATGGCGAAGTGCAAGTTTGGCACGATATTTTGGGCTTGTATAGCGATCATCTGCCGCGCCACACCAAGCGCTATGCCGATTTGGGCAGCACAATTGAGCAAGCGCTTAATCAATATGCCCACGAAGTCCGCGAACGCAGTTTCCCAACTGCCGCTAATAGCAGCGTGATCGATGCCAATACCTTGGCTGAAGCGCTGGGCGAACAAACGGTTAGTGTTGGGGCAAGCGCCAAAGTCGCCGTCTAAATAAACATTAAATCAAATGTCCGCTGGGATTAATCAGCGGACATTTGTTATTTAATTGAATAATTCAGCGACTGATTCAATAATCGCGGTTGGGCGATAGGGATAGCGCTCGGCATCAATGCGCGTCATCATACCCGAAAGCACCAAGGCCGTGCGCATACCCGCCTCGGTTCCGCCGATAATGTCGGTATCCATGCGGTCGCCAATCATCATGGCTTCGGCAGCGTGTGATTCGATTGTGCGCAAAGCGGTACGCATCATCACTGGGTTGGGCTTGCCCACAAAATAGGCTTCGGCGTTGGTAGCGGCGCGAATTAAAGCCACAACTGCCCCACAGGCTGGTAAAATTCCACGCTCCGATGGCCCTGAAACATCAGGATTAGTACCAATCAAACGTGAGCCAGCGGCGACAAAGCGCACAGCTTGGGTGATGCGCTCAAAACTATACGAGGTCGTTTCACCAATCACTACATAATCGGGGTCGTGCTCGGTCATGGTGTAGCCAACATCATAGAGCGCATTGGTCAAACCAGCCTCGCCAATCACAAAGGCCGTGCCATTGGGGCGTTGCGAATCGAGAAATTTGGCAGTAGCAAGGGCTGAAGTATAAATATCTTCAATTTCGAGCGGCAGCCCGATGCGGGCCAAACGAGCCTGTAAATCGCGGGGAGTATAAATTGAATTGTTGGTCAAAACTAAAAATTTACGCCCTGAAGCCCGTAACCGACCCAAAAACTCCGGTGCGCCAGGTATAATTTGTGCGCCGTGGACTAAAACTCCATCCATATCACATAACACGGCGCGAACATCATCAAACTGATTCATCACAAGCCTCCCAAAACAAAGTGCGGGACGATAGGCCTATTATAATCCGAAAGGATGAGGGATGAGGGATGAATATCAAAAGGCAAAAGAGTAGGGGTCAGGGATCAGGGACTAGAGGTCAGGCATTACGCATAACGGGATAATCACATCCATCTGTACAATCTGTGGCTAAAACGATAGCTTCATACACTTCGCGGTTGTAGCCCTTTGGCAGCATTGGGTTATTCAAGGATAGAATGTGCCGTCACAACGACGGCACATCTGGTTTAACCTGGGCTGCAATCAATAATTTGTTGGCACCTGTTGTGCCCAAACGGGTGCAACCATTGCTCAATAAGGCACGTGCCTGAGCTAGATCATGCACAAAATCAACTTTAATCCCCATGGCCGAATTGATCGTGCGACGAACATCGGCTACGAAATCGGCTGGCACGGTCACAAGATCCAAATCGTGGGTAGCGGCTTGAGCACAGGCTCGCAGCAAGATTTGGTGATGATCGCAGGCAGTTAAGTTGAGTTTAAGCAATGGCTTGGGATCATATGAACGTGGCAAGATTTCGCCGAGCCATGTTTCTAAGTGTTCCGCATCTCCAATGATCGGTTGAGGCACTATTAATTCAATTTCGGTAACTCCAAGCCGTAGCGCATGCTCAGCCTGTTCGCGATTGTCGGTCACAACCCCAACACGTAGCCCACTGCCAGCAGTCGCATCAACCCAGAGTTCAGCTTGCTCCAGTGGCACAACCAAGCAGCCAATTCCGGCTTCGATCGCTTGTTGCGCTTGGCGTTGAAGCTGATCTAAACTTACTTGTTCGATAATGGTTTGATCAAGCAAGGCGGCCAAAGCACGGGGGGCATCGCTACGCGCGTTGGGCAAGCCCACCAGTTGAGCGCGTTCGCGCAGCGTGCGCAAGACCATTCGGCTAACCGTGGCTTCGACTGAATGGCGAATTGTTGTCATCTCAATCAACTCCTTTTAATCAAGCAATTGCACTAAGCACAAAAGCTTATGGTATTATCAGCGAAATGATCCGCGTTGTGGATGACGATTTGATAACAACCAGTATGGGTCGATCTGCATTTCGACCCCAAGGATGAACTATGCAAACCGAAGTGGAGCGTGTCACGGCAATGACGCACGAACAACGTAACCCCATCAGCCCGCTCGACCTTGGCTGGGTCAATAGTATTCGCGTCAATCGCTCAGCGGTGGAGCGCCGCGTGAGTAGCTTGCCAAATCGGCGCACGGTTAAAAAAGATTGGCAGGCAGCTTGGCTGTTAAAAGCAATTAGCTGTATGGACTTAACCACCCTGTCAGGTGATGATACAGTTGGCACTGTCCAGCGTTTATGTTTAAAAGCCCGGCAACCAATTCGTGGCGATTTGGTCGATGCGCTCGGCATTCGCAGCCTCAACCTGACGGTTGGCGCTGTGTGTGTCTACCATACCTTTGTTGCCACAGCAGTACAATCACTCCAAGGTACGGCCATTCCGGTTGCCGCAGTATCAACTGGCTTCCCCGCAGGGTTATCCCCCATGGAGTTACGCCTGCGTGAGATCGAGGCTTCAGTTGCGGCGGGCGCTCGTGAAATCGATATTGTAATTTCACGCCATCTTGTGCTCAACGGCGATTGGCAAGGCCTATACGAAGAAGTGCGGGCGTTTCGCGAAGCCTGCGGCGAAGCCCATATGAAAACAATTTTGGCTACAGGTGAACTCGGAACCTTGCGTAATATCGCACAGGCCAGCCTTGTTTGTATGTTGGCTGGCGCTGATTTTATTAAAACTTCGACTGGCAAAGAGCCAGTTAACGCCACCCTGCCAGTGTCGCTAGTAATGGTTCGGGCAATTCGCGATTACTATGAGCAAACTGGCTATAAAGTTGGCTTCAAGCCTGCTGGTGGCATCCGAACTGCTAAACAATCATTGGATTGGCTGGCGTTGATCAAAGAAGAACTCGGCGATCAATGGCTACATCCACATCTGTTTCGCTATGGTGCGAGTGCCTTGCTAGGCGATATTGAACGTCAATTAGAGCATTATTTAACTGGCCAATATTCGTCGGCGATTCGCCATCCAATGGGGTAGTGCAATGAAACGTCTGGTTCGTGGGTTGCTGGCGAGTTTTATGGTATTGGTGGGCGTTTTACACTTTACCAATCCCAAGCCCTTCATCAAGATTGTACCACCTTCGTTGCCACGTCCGCGCAGCATGGTTTATCTCAGCGGCTTGTTTGAGATTTTGGGTGGGCTGGGTCTGTTGTTGCCAGGGGTTCGCCGTAAGGCTGGCTTAGGGTTGATGGCCTTATATTTGGCGGTTTTTCCGGCCAATATTCAAATGCTCAAGCAAAATCCACGGTTGTTTGGTAAACAACGCCCACTGCTGTTATGGTTGCGTTTGCCATTCCAACCTTTGTTGATCTGGTTGGCATGGTGGGTTTCGCGCGACGAAGCTTAGTTACCCTGTCTCTAGCATTCCTAATTCAAGTATCGTTATTAAACCCGTCATCACCCATCCAATATGCTAAAAGCTCTAGCCTAGGATGTTGTGCTGACGGGTTTTGGGTAATCGCGGCAATCCCAATAAGCTGAGGCAGTTTAGGTTTTACCTTTGGCTCCATCGTTGGGCATGGTCTTTTTGAAAAAGCTATTGGCCGCCGTGTGATAGATGATCACACCCTCAGGCTGCATAAAGCCAGCAACCATCCGACTACCATTCAGCCGCAAATCTTCTAAGCATGCATCAATTTTGGCAGTATCAAAAATGCCATCGTAGAGCACCGGCACAACCTCGCAGCAAGCAGGGCGATTCGCATCATTCCAACGCGATGTATTGAACAAGGCAAAACGCCGTTCGTTCAGCCCATATTGACGCTTGCCAACACGGTGACCAAACCATTCGCCATGATGCGTACCAACCCCTAATTCAAGCAAGGCATTGTGGTTGGCGGCAACCCATGCTGCAAAGCCATAATTATCGTTCTCCACAGTCAGCCATTGACTACGACTGCCAGCCCGAATGTGGCCTTGTTCGTTAATTGCAATACAGGCGTTTGTGCCGTCAATTTTCTCGGTCACAATCACTTGGCGCGAAAGCCGCGCAATTTTGGGAAACGCCACAAACTCATCACTCATCGTTCACCTCATTTGCTGGGATGGTCAATTTAACATTGCCTAGCATAATCATAATTATTTGGGGCGTAATCAGTCGCAAGGAGTGGATTTTAACAAAAAGCCCCTCTCCCGCCGCAGTGGGAGAGGGGTTGGGGTGAGGGAACCCAGACTTATTGCTTTTTGGTTGCGGCAGCAATCAAGGCATGCACGCCGCTGATCAACTCGCTAGGGTTGGGATGTAAGCCTTCGCCCAACAAGGCTGTGCCATACAATTGTTGCACCGCAACGTTGAACAATTCGGCTTGATCTGGCTCGTCGAGCAGAGCTGCCAAGTTGTGCACGATCGCGTGGCGTGGGTTGAGTTCAAGAATCCGGCTTGGCACGCTATATTCTTGGCCCATCATGCGCCGAATGCGATCCATATCGCGGCCAAAATCATCGCTAGGCGCGGCCAAACGCACCGGGTTGCTACGCAGCAACTTTGAGCCACGCACTTCGCTGATTTGCTCGCCCAATAATTCTTTGATCCGGTCGCCAAGCTGACCGAGAGTAGCTGCTGAGAGCGAGCCTTCTAGCTCAACATCGTCGCCGGCAATATCGGCATCATCGACTGAGCGCAATTTTTTGCCTTGGAAATCGCGCAAGCTGGAAATGACAAAGCTATCGATCGTTTCATGCATCAATAGCACTTCGTAGCCGCGTTCGTTGAAATAATCGAGGTGCGGCGAACGCCGAGCGGTTTCCACATTGTCGGCAATCACATAATAAATATCTTCTTGGCCTTCTTTCATACGCTCGACATACTCGCTAAGCTTGGTCAAGCCCTCGCCGTTAGTCGAGTGGAAGCGCAACAGTGGCTCGATTTGGCTGCGCGTGCCAGGATCGGTGACCAAGCCTTCTTTGAAATATGGCCCAAATTCGCGCCAAAAATCAGCAAATTTTTCGGCATCATTTTCGGCCAAGGTTTCAATTTCTTTGGTAATTTTGTTGGTAATAATTTTGGCAATTTGGCGTAATGTGCCGCTGCTCTGCACGGTTTCGCGCGAGACATTCAACGGCAAATCTTCCGAATCGACCACACCTTGGACAAAGCGTAGATGCTTGGGCAACAATTCTTCGTTGCGCTCTTGAATGAGCACCTTGCGTGAATAAAGCTTCAAGCCTGGATCAGGAATTTGGCGCATCATGCCTTGCTCACGTTTGGAGGGCAAGAACAAAATTGCGTGCAAATCGACCGGAGCATCGGTGCTAATGTGAACCGTGCTCAGTGGCTCATTGAAATCCATCGTAGTTTGGCGATAGAAATCATTATATTCTTCTTGGGTAACTTCGCGTGGCTGCTTGCGCCAAAGCGCCGTGCGTTGGTTGAGCACCTTCTTTTCGTCGCCCTCAGCCGAATAAATTGGGAAGGCCACAAAATTGGAGTGTTGGCGCACAATTTGGTCAAGCTTCCAGCGTTCGGCATATTCTTCGGCATCTTCTTTGAGCACGATTTCGATCGTCGTGCCACGTTCGCTGCGTTCGGCGGCTTCCAAGGTGTAGGTTGCTTCGCCGCACGATGTCCAGCGCCAAGCAGTTGCATCGGGCTGATACGACAACGAGGTGACCCGCACTTCATCGGCAGCCATAAACACCGAGTAGAAGCCTACCCCAAATTGCCCAATAATTTCGCTGCTATTGGTTGGGTTGGCTTCGCCCAATTTTTGCAAAAAGGCCTTTGCGCCTGATTGCGCCACCGTGCCCAAATTCTTGATCATATCATCACGGGTCATGCCAATACCTGTATCGCTGATCCGAATGATCCGCGCATCTTTATCGGCTTCCAGCGTAATCGCTAATTCAAGCTCAGGGTCGCGCACATCTTGGTTAGTGAGCATCTCAAATTGCACCCGATTCAAAGCATCGGAAGCATTCGAGATTAATTCGCGCACAAAAATCTCGCGGTGGGTATACAGCGAGTGAATCAGAATATGCAAAACTTGTTGAATTTCAGCCTGGAATTGAAACTGTTCGCGCTCGTTGGCAACATCGTGTTGCTCAGCCATAGGTCTCTACTCCTTATAAAACACTTAATTGGGCTTAACTGCTAGTCCGATTGTAGCATAGCCCAGCCTGCTGCGAGAAGCTTGCTACGTTAGCGTTGTGTTGGAGATGCGCCCTAAGACCGAGGGCAGCCCAGTCAAAACTTGGTATAACTCAACTATTGTTTTGATTTGGAGGCGATTCATGCAAACACTATCAACGACTGCTGGCATCGTTTGGGTTGAGCAGCAGCAATTATAAATATTCCCCCTCTCCCATAAAGCGAAAATTGAGAAAATCACCTAACCAAACTCCCTTCTTCCTCAGTGGTAGGAAAAGGGTTGGGGATCAGGGAAATATGCGCTGCGGCTCAGCCAGTTGGGCTGAATCTTTCTAGCAGGAGTTGCATGTGCAACCGCAAGCGCGTTTTAGCTATTTGGTTTTATCATTTGGAACTCGGCTGATCTTAAGTTGTATTTTTACTGCCTCGATGCTCTATCGGATTCAAGTGCTCCAGCTCGATCCATTACAACTAGTGCTAGTTGGCACAATGCTTGAGGCCGCCGCCTTTGCCTTGGAAATTCCCACTGGAGTAATCGCTGATGTCTATAGTCGGCGTTTGTCGGTCGTGTTGGGAGTAGCCTTTTTGGGCTTAGGAGCGCTCAGCGAGGTTTGGCTGGGCAGTTTTGTTGGTAGTTTGTTGGCGCAAGTTATTTGGGCCTTGGGCTATACCCTCATGAGCGGCGCGACCGAAGCTTGGATCACCGATGAGCTCGGAGTTGAAGCGGTTGAAGCGTTGTTTCTCAAGGCCGCCCAACTCAACAGCATCGCCAGCCTATTTGGCATCGGGCTGGGGGTGGTGTTGGCAAATCTTGGCTTGGTATGGCCGATAGTCAGCGGTGGTATAGCCTTGGTTGGTTTAGCTATCACTATACGTTGGTTCATGCCAGAAACCCAGTTTAGCCCTGCGCCAGCTGCTGAACGCCAAAGTTGGGGCCGCTTTGGCGCAACCTTCAGCAATGGTTGGCAAGCGGTACGGGGGCAACCAGTATTATTGAGTCTCATGCTGATGAGTGCCATGGCCGGAGCAGCTTCCGAGGGCTACGATCGGCTGTGGGAAGCGCATTTGCTCAACAATATTGGCCTACCAGCATGGCTTGATCTCCAGCCAGTTACCTGGTTTGGGGCGATTGCTGCCTTAGGAACTTTAGCTAGTTTGTTGGCGGTTAGTGTGATTAAACGCTTGGCCAGCAACACCACCGAGCGCAGTATTTGGCTATTGCGTTGGCAATATGGCTTGTTGGCAGTGGGCTTGATTGGCTTGGCGATCGCCCAACAATTTATCATAGCTTTATTTTGGATTATGCTGATTCGAATGCTGCGCCAAAGCATTCAACCGCTGTATAGTGCTTGGCTCAATCGGCTGATTGAAAGTCGCAGCCGTGCGACAATTATTTCGATCAATAGCCAAGCTGATGCCTTTGGCCAGATTTTGGGCGGCCCAATCATTGGTTTAATCGCTAGTCGCATGGGACTCCCCGCAGCGTTTGTGGCAGCAAGTTGCTGTTTATGGCCAATGTTGGTGTTATTACGACGGAGGCAACTAAACCGCTAATAAATTAAAATTATTCGGCCTAAATCGATCAGCCATGTGTGTAGTTCGCTGCACCATGGCTGATTTTTTTAATTTTTAGCGCCCACTAAAAACCCAACAACTAAATAACAACTAAATAATTGTCGCATACGTGTCGCATGCCATTCACGGGATTGTCGCGCTGAGAAAGCGAAGCTGAGTTCAGTTCCAAATTGAACCAGCTTAGGAGGCTCCCAGTGTACAATTCATCAACGATTAGCCGCCGCATCGCTCTCGCCTTCGTTACCTTCGGCCTGATTTTTGCCAGTTTTGTTTACACTGCCCTCACAAGCAGCCAAATACCTCAATTTGATACACCAGCCGCCGCCAACACCGCTTGGCAATGGGGCGACATCGAAGGCATTACCGTCACCCAACAACTGCAAACTGCCCCACTCAACACCGCTTGGCAATGGGGCGACATCGAAGGCATTACCGTCACCCAGCAACTGCAAACCGCCCCGCTCAACACTGCTTGGCAATGGGGCGACATCGAAGGCATTACCGTCACCCAGCAACTGCAAACCGCCCCACTCAACACCGCTTGGCAATGGGGCGATATCGAAGGTATTACGGTCACCCAGCAACTACAAACCGCTCCACTCAACACCGCTTGGCAATGGGGCAACATCGAATCAAGCAAAGGGATGCTTTAGTTGAAGAGGAGAACGCGGCATGGATACAACAACCTTTCCTGAATTTTGGCACTCCATCCCGCGTGACATTGCCGCTTTGATGCCAAACTCACCTGAATTAGCCTATGATGCCCATTTGATCTTAAATTCGATCGCTCGCCATTCACATGAACTGTATCAACATTCGCTGCGGGTTGGCCACATGGCTTGGCATATGAGCCATAGCCTCGGCTTACCAACCTATGAACGACAACAAATTTGGTTGGCAGCCCTGTTGCATGATTGTGGCAAAACCCGCATGCCGCGCAGTCTATTGTTCCGGCCAGCAGCAAACAGCCCAGTTTGGGAAGTTGCGCTCTATCAACAGCATGTCAACGAAGGCATTGAGGTATTACGCGCTTATCCCACCCTGCACTTGCTAATTCCCTTAGTGGCTGAGCATCACGAACGGATCGACGGCACAGGCTTTCCACGTGGCAGCAAATACCCTGCCCGTAGCGCCCAAATTGTGGCGTTGGCCAATACGCTCGACCATTTGCGCACCCAACCAAACAGCCTTAGCCCCAATCTGCAAGGCTTAATCGATCAAGCAATTGATCAAGATTGGGATTCAGCAGTGGCCGCGACGGCGCTTAGTGCTTGGCAGCAAACGAAACTGGCTGAGGTTGGATAATTGTCTCTTGCCACTCGGCGGCTTGTTGTCGCAAGCGACTCCGCACCAAGGCCAAGGCATCAGCCGATTGATCTGCCGCAATCCAGCATCGCCCTAAACGTTGGGCCACCGCCGCCGTCGTGCCTGAACCACAACAAAGATCGGCTACCAGATCGCCCGAATTGCTTGCTGCGAGAATAATTCGCTCCAGCAAGCGTTCGGGCTTTTGGGTAGGGTAGCCCAAACGCTCGGCAGCCATGGGGTTGAGCATCGGAATATCCCAAACATCATCGACGGGAGTGCCATCGGGATGCGGCAAATAACGCTTGCCAGCCGCCGAACGAATGCCTGCCTTGGCAAAACCACTACTGGCTTTATATGGTTGGCGCATCGCTTGCAAATTAAACGTCCAATGCTGCGGATGTTTGCTATACCACAAAATCGTATCGTGTTTATGCGAAAAGCTGCGCCGCGCTCGCCCGCCGCCGGTGTAATGCCAAATAATTTCGTTGCGAAAACACTCAAAGCCCCAAGTATGATCGAGCAACACTTTGGCATAATGCACCGCCCGCCGATCAAGGTGCAAAAATAATGAGCCATGCTCAGCGACAATTTGGCGAGCAGCCAGCAAACGTTGCTCAAGCCAGGCCAAATATTCAGTTAAGCCACCTTGCCAGCGATCATCAAAAGCTCCAGCGCTATCGGCAAACACCCGACCAGCAGCAAACGGCGGATCAAGATACAACAGATCGATCGATTGGGGCGCGATTGAGCCGATAACATCGAACATTTCGCCTTGAATAAGCTGATTTGGTTGCTGCGAATTCACGCCTAGCCCTTCTAAACTATGCTAATGATTGAATCAACAAATTGGCCAAGCGTTCGCGACTGGTCGTTTCAAGTTGATAGAGATCTTGCTCAATATTGGTTTGGGTCATCAGCAAGCCATGGTGGCCTGCCTGCAATAAACTATATTCACGGCTCAACACCTGCTGGCCTTGATACAGCACTGCATTGAAAATCGTGGTGGTATGCGGCTGGCTCAGCAGTTCGATCAAGCGGATGGCTGCTTCAGCGGAAACACCTGAATTGCCCAAAGCTTGCAGGGCTGCTTGCTCCTCGCTTTGTTCAACTAAGCTACGGGCTTCGGCCAAAACATTGCTTTGAATATGGAAGCGCAAACTTAACTCCGCACTTCCCGCATAGCCACACCAATCGAGGCTGTAATTTGCTAGCTGCTCCAACGAACCAAAGGCCTGCAAGCGCTGCATATCAGAATTGAGCAGCTCGTGGAAAACCACCGAATCGGCGTGTTTATGCCCAAATGCCTGCAACACCGACCCATTCCCTTGCACATGATGGATGATCAAACTGCGTTGGGGGTAAGCACAGGTTGCGACCAAAGCCAGCGGGTCGCGGGCGATCATCAACATGCCATCTTGATCAGATTGAGCAAGCTGGCGTTGGCGTAATGCAGCTTCGCCAAGCTGGATTAATTGAGCATGCTCAGCAGGATTTTGAGCTGGGGCAACTCCCATAATGCTTGCTGCACTAACCACAGCACAAATTGTCACAATTTCAGCGCGGCTTAACTCAACCACTGTGTGCATACCAACCTCCAACGATCAATAAAGCTCACTCCATTGTAACGGCAAAATGGCTACGGCCATGCTAAAATGCGCTGAGCATGCGACTCAACTAATACAAGGAGATGGTTTGATGCAATTGACAATTTTGGGCTGTGGTGGCTCGATGGGCGTGCCAATGTTGGCCTGCAACTGCGCAGTCTGCACATCAACTGAGCCACGCAACCAGCGAACCCGCACCGCTGCCTTGATTCAAAGCCCAACCACAACAATGTTGATCGATCCTGGCCCAGATTTGCGGATTCAAGGCTTGCGCCATAATTTACAGCAGCTTGATGCAGTTTTAGTAACCCATCCACATCAAGACCATATTGGCGGCATCGACGATTTGCGGCCATTTACCTTGCATACCCAACGGATCTTGCCGCTGTATGCCAATCAATTTACCCTTGATCGGATTCGCTACCAATATGATTATGCCTTTGCTAGCGGCGAATCGGCTTCAACTCGCCCGAGCTTGGGCTTAAATTTGCTTGATGGCTCAGCATTGCAGATTGGCGATGTGTCGATTATTCCCTTGCCGATTGAGCATGGCGATTGGCAGATTTTGGGCTTTCGGATTGGCGATTTGGCCTATATGACTGATGTGAGCCATATTCCCGAGCCAACCTTTGAGCTGTTGCATGGCGTAAAGAGCCTGATTATCGGGGCATTGCGCCACGAGCCACACCCCTTGCATTTTACAGTGGAGCAAGCACTTGCGGCAGTTGCACGAATTCAGCCTGAGCAGGCATTTTTTGTGCATATGAGCCATAGCCTTGATTACACCACTGAGCATGCCACGCTGCCCAGCCATGTGCAACTCGCCTATGATGGCTTGGTGTTGTCAATTGGAGAATGAGACTTTTTGATCACGAAATGAGACTTTTGCTCAGCGTCGCGATGCTATGCTACAGCCATCGGAATCAAGAAGGAGTGTAGCAATGCAACGACAAACTCGCCAACTTTGGCGCTCGACGCTGAGCCTGTTAGGAACGATTGGATTAATCGCTAGTAGTTTTTCAATCACCACCAGTTCAACTTCGGCCCAAACCAGCAGTAGTGCCCAACCATGTTTGAGTGGTGATCCATTCCAACTGGCCGCGCTCAAAACCAAGCTTAGCCAAGCTAATCCACCCAGCGGCGTTCAACGAGTCAATCGCACCTTGACGGTCGAATTTATTACCACTGGGGTGCTAACCGACGAAGCCCCAACCTTGCCAGTGTTGCCAGCAGAAGTTGGCGATGATGAGCCATACGAACGTGATCCTGTTCCTGCTTCAACTGCCACCTTCCGCGTGTTCAACACCCTAACCTTGAACGAATTTCGGGTGGTGATGCAAGCGAGCACGGTCGGCACAATTCGCGATTGCTACGAGCGCAACGATTTGCTCAATGGCAAAATACCCACCGATTACATTGGCGATATTGATGCCCCGCCACCACCGCAACGTAGCAAGCAAACCGAAGTGTTCACGCCATTTGGTTGGAGCAATGCCGATGATAACCGTGAATTAAAAACCAACCATACCCAATTTCCATTACGCACAATCAGCCAATTTTCGCGGGTGAGCGGCAACCAAGATTCCAACTGTACTGGCACCTTTGTTGGGCCACGTCACTTAATTACGGCGGCACATTGTATCAATCGTGAAGCAACGAATGTTTGGTTTACCACCAAAGTCACGCCTGCTCGCAATGGCACGGGTACTGGCTCAGCGCCCTATGGCTCAAGTGTAATCATGCCTGATCCAGAACCACCAGTCGAATCATGGTATTGGACCTTTGAGGAATGGCGCAACCCGAACCAAAGCAATCGTACTCGTTGGGACATTGGAATGATCGTCGTGCCTAATCGTTTGGGTGATACCACTTCATGGATGGGCGTTGCTCCACGCACAGCAACCTATTTGAAGAATACAACCAGCTATAATCGTGGCTACCCCAACTGTAATGGCGATGGAGCGACTCGTGGCAATGCTCCAGCTGGCTGTCAAGTAGCGCGAATGTATGGTGATCCCGGCAATTGTGGCGCACGCTGGTTCAAGAATTTAGATGGTGCTGGTTGGTCGATGCGCTACGATGTCAAATGTGATGCTAGCGCTGGCCATAGTGGCAGCCCAGTTTATCATTACGAATACAGCGCTCATCACGGCAAAGATATTCCAGTTGTGTCAGCAGTGATTATCACCGAAGAATGTTTCACCTGTTCAAATCTGAATTCATATGTCAATACGGTGCGCCGCGTAACGCCTTCAGTCATCGACAACTACGTCGCCTTACGCGAAATCTTCAACTAGCACACTCAACCATCCACAACAAAGCCCGCTGCAACTCGTGCAGCGGGCTGTTGGCATTATTGGCGACCTTCTTTTTTGCGCTGACGATGATATTTCGCCATTGCCCGACCCCATTCTTTAGCCTTTTGTTGGCGCGGATTGGGCGGTGGGCGATCATCATTTTTGCGTTCGCGGCGCTCAGCTATTTCTTCAGTTTCTTGGTCTTCCAACCACTCTTCATTCAAATAATCGCGTGTTTGGCCTTTCATGGCGACAGCGTACTCCTCAATAGAAATTGATTCCGCAACGACGAGCGCTACGGGGAGCCTGCCCCAGGGCCGATGTTAAATTAGGCTATCGTGCCCCAGCTACTTATAGCTCCCCATTTGAGAACACAATTACAGCAGCCATATGCACCCTCCTTGATTTCAAAATGTCATCTGGTCGATAGTGTAAATAGCATACCAATTTTTTGGCTCCATCGCAAGACTGAGTTTTAGTCAAAAAGGTGTTAACTTGCCTACCCTAATTAACCAAAAAACCACCCCTATGACCTAGCATAGAGGTGGTTTGAGCCAAGCGAGCACGGTTTATTCGACGGTGAACTCACCATCAACTACACCATCATCAGCGGACTTAGCGTTGGCAGGTGCGCCCGCAGCAGCAGCTTGGTCGCTGTACTGAGCTTCGCCAATGCTCATCAAGGTTTGTTGCAAGGTAGCCATTGCAGCTTGAATCCCAGCATCATCCTCGGCGGCAATCTTCGAGCGCAAGTCGGCAATTTGAGCTTCGGCTTGGCTCTTGACACTTGGGTCAACCTTATCGCCTAAGTCGTTGAGCGTTTTTTCGGCTTGATAGGCAATATTATCAGCTTGGTTTTTCAGCTCAATCTTGGCACGGCGAGCTTGGTCGGCTGAAGCATTCGATTCAGCATCACGCACCATCTTTTGCACATCGTCTTTGCTCAGGTTGGTGCTAGCAGTAATCGTGATCTTTTGCTCTTTGTTGGTGGCCTTATCTTTGGCCGAAACGTTGATAATGCCATTGGCATCGATATCAAAAGTCACTTCGATTTGCGGCACACCACGTGGTGCAGGCGTAATTCCTTGCAATTGGAAGCGAGCCAAAGTCATGTTATCGCCAGCCATCTCGCGTTCGCCCTGCAAAACGTGAATATCAACCGCAGTTTGGCCATCAGCCGCCGTGCTAAATACTTCCGATTTGCGGGTTGGGATGGTGGTGTTGCGATCAATCAACTTGGTCATAATCCCACCAAGGGTTTCAACGCCCAACGACAATGGCGTTACGTCGAGCAAGAGCACATCTTTAACTTCGCCGCCCAACACACCAGCTTGGATGGCTGCGCCAATTGCCACGACTTCATCAGGGTTCACACCCTTGTGTGGATCTTTGCCCGTCAGTTTGCGTACCAATTCTTGCACCACTGGCATCCGAGTTGAACCACCGACCAAGACCACTTCATCAATTTGGGTGGCCTTCAAGCCAGCATCCTTGAGCGCTTGAGTGAATGGCCCTTTGAGCCGTTCGGTCAAATCGGCGGTCAATTGCTCGAACTTCGAACGGGTCAAGTTGGTGACCAAGTGCTTGGGTCCGCTAGCATCTGCCGTGATAAAGGGCAAGTTGATTTCGGTTTCCATGGTCGTCGAGAGTTCCATCTTGGCTTTTTCAGCAGCTTCTTTCAAGCGTTGCAAGGCTTGCTTGTCGCTGGTAAGGTCAATACCTTGATCTTTTTTATACTCGTCAATCAACCACTTCACAATCCGATGGTCATAGTCATCGCCGCCAAGGTGGGTATCGCCATTGGTGGCCTTGACCTGAATCACGCCATCGCCAACTTCGAGCACTGAAACGTCGAATGTACCACCACCAAGGTCGAAGACCAAAATCGTTTCATCGTTCTTTTTATCAAGACCATAGGCCAAAGCGGCAGCAGTTGGCTCGTTGATAATCCGCAGCACTTCCAAACCTGCAATTTGGCCAGCATCTTTGGTTGCTTGGCGTTGGGCATCGTTGAAATAGGCTGGAACGGTAATCACCGCTTGGCGTACAGGCTCGCCCAAATATTGTTCAGCATCGTTTTTGAGCTTTTGCAAGGTCATAGCTGAAATTTCTTGAGGAGTGTAATCTTTGCCAGTGCGTGGAACCCGCACCCGAGCATCGCCACGTGGGCCATTGACAATTTCGTATGGAACGGTGCTACGTTCTTGATTTGCTTTATCAAACTCCAAGCCCATAAAGCGCTTGATTGAGAAAATGGTATTTTCAGGGTTGACAGTTGCTTGCCGCTTGGCAGTTTGCCCAACCAATCGTTCGCCGTTTTTCGAGAAGGCCACAACTGATGGTGTGGTGCGACCACCTTCAACGTTTGCAATAACCGCTGGATCGCCACCTTCCATAACAGCGACTACCGAGTTGGTTGTCCCCAAGTCGATCCCTACAATCTTTGCCATAGCGGTTAATCCTCCAAAAAATGTGTTTATTGATATGTCTAATTGGTTTGTATTGTTATTGGAACAGGCGTTGCATCGCTGCCCGACCTGTGTATGGAGTATAGCCGATCATCCACTAGAACAATATAGATGGAGTGTTAGTTTTGTGTAAGAGATGATTAACAAGGAGTAAATCAAAAGGCAAAAGGCAGAAATCAAAAAGATGAGGGATGAAGTTGAGAACATAGAACATAGAGCAAAGAACATAGTCATTGGAGATCGGTTGCTGGAGATTGGGGATCGGTATTTAACGCAGAGGCGCAGAGAGTTAAGCATGAGGGCTGAACGCAAAAGGCCGAAGTCAAAAATCAAAGAACAGAGAGCCTAGAACATAGAACATAGGCATTGAAGATTGGTTGCTGGGGGTTGGGGATCGGAGCTGAATCATTGGTAATGGTCAATGGGTTTGACTAGGATAATTGGTGGAATTCGTGCAATTTGTGACTAAAAACTTAACTTTGTGCCCTTCGTGGATCAAAATGGGGATCAGTCGCCTGACCCCCGATCCCTGATCCCTCGCCCCTCGGCACTAATTACGTGCTTTCAAGGCCGAAACACTATTGACTGTGCGTTGCAAATCGCTGAGCGTAAAGGGTTTTTGCAAGAAGCCCGCCAAACCATCATTCAATAGTGGGTCGAGCATCGAATCGACGCTATAGCCGCTCATCAAAACGATTGGCACATCGCCGCGAATGGCTCGCAAGCCATGGGCGGTATCGATGCCATTAAATTGGGGCATGGTCAAATCAAGCAACACCAATTGATATTCATGGGCATGTTCACGAAAGACTTTGATCGCACTCTCACCATCACTAAATCCTTGAACAGTTAGGCCTAAACGTTGCAGCATGCGTTCAGTAACCGTGCGAACTGCTGGTTCATCGTCGATCAGCATAACGACATTATGCACTGAATGAACGTCCTCGTTCGGCGCTGCGGGGGTTGGCTGCAAGATCGAATGTGGTGGTAATAACACAGTGACCTCCGTTCCCATTTGCGGTTGGCTCCACACGGCAATTGACCCATGATGCGCTCGTACCATACCCAAAACAGCGGCTAAACCAAGGCCGCGTCCCGTAAACTTGGTACTAAAATAGGGATCAAACATCAGCCGTTGGGTGCGAGCATCCATACCAACACCGTTATCCCGAATACTTAGGGTAAGATAGCTGCCAGGCGCAAGTTTGGGTAAGCCAGTAGCGGTATGCGGAGCTTGGGTGTAGGTTTGGAGCTTGCTGGTAATCTGAATTGCTCCATAGCGATGCTCGATCGCCTCAACACTATTTTTGAAGATACTCAAGATCATTTGGCGGATTTGATTAACATCGCCTTTGAGTAGCCCTAATTGGTCGTCAAGCTCATAGGTTATGCTAGTCGTTGGATGGGCCTGCTCACTAAGCGTCGTGGTTAGCTCACGCAATTGCTCATTCAGATCGACCGTACTACTGACAAAAAGGCTGCCTCCGGTATAGGCGACAATCTGCTGGGTTAGCTCGGTTGCCCGAATTGCGAGCTTTTCGATCTCTTGTAGTTGTTGATAAATTGGGTGGGTCGGAATGAGATCGAGCAAACCAAGGCTAACATTGCCACGAATGCCCATCAAAATATTGTTGAAATCGTGGGCGATGCCTCCGGCGAGCAGGCCAAGACTTTTGCGTTTTTCGCGTTCGTTGGCAAGTTGTTGGGCAGCTTCACGTTGTTGGATGGCCGTATGATCGCGAATTACTATCTGTACCGCTGTATTACCAGCAAAAGTTATGGGAATAATGGTCAACCTTAGGGGGATTTCTGGCGTTTTGGTTGTATCATATTGCAATTCATGGCTCAGCGCTTGGTTGGTGGTAATCGCTTGATCAAACAATTTTTGAATGCTATTCGATGTTTGTTCGAGCAAGCCTGCGAGATCGCTCCCAAGCAATTGATGGCGATTTTCAAAGCCCAACAATTCAATCCCAATTGCATTAATATAGACAATTCGGCCAGCCTGTTGCACCACAATCCCATCAGGCATGGCATCGAGCATGGCCCGATAATGTTGATCGATCAGGCTATTTGGTCGCCAAAGCGCTGCTTGAGCAATTGCCTTGCTAAGTTGTTGGCAAACATTCGCCAGAATTTCCGCATCAGCTTGATTCAAGGTATCAACAATACTCTCGATCATCAATACCCCCAGCAATTGTTGCTCAGCCAAGAGTGGAATGCAGATCGAGGATTGGATGTGGGGATGGCTACGAATAAAATCGGGGTCTTGATCAACATAGGCAATCAAATAGGCTTGTTTGGTGCGGGCGCAGCGCCCAACAATGCCCTGTTGAAAGCTCAGTTGCTCGGGGTTATGCCCAAAGCCATGTTGGCATTGCAGTTGCAAAATATCGGTGTGGGCAGCGTAAATGCTAATTAAGCTATTGGCAAAACTTGCAGCAATCGCCGTAACGATTTGGCGATACAGCATATCTAAGGGCAAGTTTTGGCGCAGAATTGATTGAGTCTGTTCGAGCAAGCCACCACGATCAGACTGGGGCTGAACAGCTTCGGCGGCATATTCATGGCGAGCAAGACTAGCATGCTGGGCAACGGTGGGCTGTTCGCTGGCGTGGTGTGGGTCCATACGTCCTCCCTAGATCAGGATGGGACACAACGACAGAGTATAGTGGCTCGTTTCCTAGCAGTCTATAGTTCTTTTAGTGAGTCTTACCCATGACTTATTTCGCCCCACGCTTGTTGCAAGCGCTCAGTAATTGCCTGCCAATCATAGTTGGCGGCCACAAAACGACGAGCAGCCATCGCTAAGCCTTGAGCAAATTGGCGTTCGCGCAGCAGTTTGAGGGTGGCTTGGGCAAATTCAGCGGGAGTATCGGCCAGCAAACAATGTTGGTTTGGCACTAAACCTGTGACCCCGTCAGCGCCCATTGTGGTTGAGACCAGCGGGGTTTCGGTGGCTAAAGCTTCGAGTAATTTGAGCCGCACGCCGCCGCCCATGCGCATGGGCAAGACGAACACTGCTGCCTTATTGAAATAGGGCTGCACGCTGGGTACATTCGGGATAATTTCAATCACGCCAGGCTGGGCTAATTGCAAAACCGCTGGAGTTGGCGCACGCCCAACAATCATCAACTTCGTCTCAGGTCGTTCAGCCCGAATTAATGGCAACACTTCTTGAATAAACCAGCGCAAGGCATCGATATTCGGGCGAAAATCCAAACTGCCAGTAAAAAGCAGCGTATTTGGATCGTACTCACGCGGCATGCTTGGGCTGAATTGCTGGCTATCAACGCCATTTGGCACAACATGCAGTGTTTTTTTAACCCCAATTTTTTGCAGCATGGCTCGATCTTCGGGCGAAACCACGTAAATTTGATCAAGCTGATTACAAACTAAGCGCTCGTAGCGAGCCAATTTGCGCCATTGAATCGCCGAATAGAGCGCGGCATGCCAACGTTTCTGCTGTTGGCGGTCGGTTTGGGCGGCCCGCTGTTGCAGCACATATTCAGCATTCCATTGATCAAGCGTTGCCGGAATACCCCAACGCTGCGCTTGCAAGGCATACTGCGCCATCTCGATGCTTTCAGCTTGCACCAAATCAAAACGATTGGTATTGAGCAAACTGGCCAAGGCCGAACGAAACATCTCCGAAGGCGCACGCAAGACCATATCGGGCAGCGGCGAGGTTAGGGTTGTCCAAGTGCGTTGGGCCAAATTACGGCGCGGTGCAGGAATTAACGTTAAATGGCAATAGCGATTGAGTGGTTGGGCAGCGGCGCTAACAATATGGCTCGGCGAGAGGCTTAAACACCATAATTCATGTTGGCGACTTAGCTCACGCAGCAATTGAAACATGCGTTGCGTGCCGCCGCTGTTGGCCGGATAGGCTGGGTATGGTGTGAGAAACAGAATTCGCATCGGTCAATCAGGGGTATTGCACAAGAAGAATTGAGCATCACGCCCAGCGTGGTAGGCATAGCGCACGCCAGCAACTTCGAGCACTACCCGAAAACCTGGGGTGAGCACCGCCCGCCCGATGCCGCCATTATCGGCGCAACCTAAATTGCTGGCAGGCCAGGTCAGGGCTTCATCGATCAGCACATTAATTTGCTCGGCTGGGGTCGCAAATTGAGCCTGATGCAAACTGATCACGGTTTGGGCATTGCTGGATGAGGGCTGGCTGGCCATAGTTGGTTCCTGCGTCAGCGTTGGGACAATTGGGCTAGTGGTTGGCAACGGTTGCGCAACAGCGCCACAGCTGATCAACAGCCATGGGCTTACAAGCAGAGCAATGGTACAATTGAGCCGCTGTCGCCAACGACGAGAGCACGTAGTTTTCATAGCCCAAAGGATACCACAAATGCGAAGTCATGCGATTGCCATTGCCAAAGCCGCAGGCCAAATTCTGCGCGATGGATTACGCAATGAGCGTCAGATTCAACATAAAAGTGCCGCGATCGATCTGGTTACCAATATCGATTTAGCTAGCGAAAAATTAATTGTCAGCCAACTACGCGAACAGTTTCCTGATCATCGAATTGTTGCCGAAGAATCGGGCGATGATGGTCGTACCGCTGAATATTGTTGGGTAATCGATCCGCTTGATGGCACGACCAATTATGCCCATGGATTCCCATTCTTCGCGGTTTCAATCGCCTTATTGCACAACAATCAGCCGACAATTGGCGTGGTCTATGATCCATGGCGCGATGAATGTTTTGTGGGCGAGCGCGGGGTTGGCGCTTGGCTCAACGATCAACCATTACATGTCACCAACACCGACACGGTTGATGCCGCCTTGCTCAGCACGGGCTTTCCCTACACAATTCGCAGCAATCCCGATAACAACATCGCTGAATTTACGCGGATTGTAGTCAAAGCCCAAGCAATTCGCCGTGGCGGAGCCGCCGCCTTGGATATTTGTTATGTGGCAGCTGGTCGTAGCGAAGGCCACTGGGAGTTAGGCCTCAAGCCTTGGGATACCGCTGCCGCCGCCGTGGTTTTGGCCGAGGCTGGTGGCAAACTCAGCACCTGGACTGGCGCAGATTGGAATCCATGGATTGATCGCTTGGTAGCAACTAACGGTGCTGTGCATGCTGAACTGGTCGAATTATTACAAGCCTAATTCCATTTTTTAGCCTAGAAAGCTCTTGCCAGATTGCAAGAGCTTTTTTGTTGTGTTGCTTTCCCTCACCCCCTAGCCCCCTCTCCCGCCCAGCAGGCGAGGGGGAATTCCTCCATCATGAACCATGGAACGCCCCACGCCCGCCGCAGTGGGAGAGGGGTGAGGGGACACCATGAACTGCCAACCTTATAAACCATTACAACGAGCAATAACAATCACGTTATTTTAGCATTCTAGCAACAACATATTGGAAAAAATTTCAGAACCCGTACAAGCCACTAATTGCACTTTAGGGGGTGCAGGGGGATGAAAACCCCTTGCGTTCCCCGCCTTGAGGCGGGGCGGAGGGGTGGTGATCATTATAAATCCCAAATATTCATAGGCACGAGGCGTTAGCAACCATATTCAACTTTGATTCAAGGAGCATGACAATGATACTAATGCCCTGGATAACTACCCAATTTTATTAATCACAGGTAAAAAATTAGGGCTAATGGGCTATGGTCAATTTGGGCTAGGGCTGCGATAGTACCCCTGCATCATTGTTGCCTATTTTGGAGTGTGTATGCAGGTTGTTCAGTATTGGCTACGGACTAAACGGCGCTGGTTCATTGTCAGTGCCCTGATTTTTTGTTTAGTTGGCTCAGTGGCAGGCCAAGAACCTCAGGCCTTGGCTGGCGGCAGCATGAATTATCTGCCAGCGGTTATGTTTAATGCCGATTTAGATATTCATAATCGCCAATCGGTAGTGAACTTTTATCAAAATTATTATCTCACCTCGATGGCGGTCGATATTGGTTGGACGGGCAACGCCAGCACATGCACGCCTGGCACAACCACCCAAGCGTTCCGCGATACGGTTTTAGCCCGAATTAATTATTTTCGGCGCATGGCTGGCATGGGCACAGTAACGTTTGATACAGCTTTGAATGCCAAGGCTCAGCAAGCGGCCTTGATGATGAGCCGCAACCGCACGCTCAATCATTATCCGCCCAGCAATTGGCTGTGTTATACCGCCGAAGGCAACGAGGCTGCTGGCAAATCAAATTTAGCGGCTGGAGTAACCGCCAATGGCACTGGCGCGATTGGCTTATATATGTCCGATGACAACACGCCCAGCGTTGGGCATCGACGTTGGTTGCTGTATCCGCCGACGCTCAAAATGGGCACAGGCGATGTCAAAGCCCAAACAGGCACGCTCGATGCTAATAGTTTGTGGGTGGTTGGCAATACTGGCCCACGCCCTGCCACCCGCACCGAATATATTGCTTGGCCACCAGCGGGCTTCGTGCCTTTTATGAATGCCTACAAACGTTGGTCGTTTAGTTTGCCCAGCGCCAATTTTGCCAATGCCGTAGTGACAATGCAAAAGAGTGGTCAGCCGCAAGCACTGACAATCGTCTCGCGCAGCGGCGGGATTGCCGATAATACCATTGTTTGGGATGTTACAGGCTATGTTACATGGCCAGCGCCTGCCAGCGATATCACCTATACTGTGAATGTGAGTAATGTGGTCCAGAATGGCCAAACCCGCTCGTTCAGCTATCAGGTCACCGTGATTGACCCAAGTCGTTAGGGCGGATGGGCTATAGCCAAATCGTCAATTTTTTGTCAAAATTCATTAACTAATTCATTACACTGGAGGCATGGTATGCAGGTGGCATCTACTTGGCGGCGCAGCCGCTGGATGAGTTTGGTTGTAACAAGTTTGCTGGTATTTAGTTTGGTGGCCCCACTTGCAGCCCAAGAACCCCAAGCTATTGCTGGCGGCAGCATGAATTATCTACCAGCCGTTATGTCAAACCCTGAGCTTGATATCAATAACCGCCAATCGGTGGTCAATTTCTATACCAATTTCTACTTACCAAGCGAAGGCGTGGCCGATGGCTGGACTGGCAGCCAAGCCAGTTGTAACGCTGGCACAACCAGCCAAGCCTATCGCGATGCAATTCTGTTGCGAGTTAATTATTTCCGTAAAATGGCGGGCATGGCCGCAGTAACCCTCAACGAGAGCTACAATAGCCAAGCCCAACAAGCAGCCTTGATGATGAGCCGCAACAATAGTCTCAGCCATAGCCCACCAACGTCATGGGCTTGCTACACCGCCGCAGGTAGAACCGCCGCTGGCAAATCGAATTTATACTTAGGAGCAGTTGGCCCAGGTGCAATCACTGGCTATATGCGCGATCCAGGCACAGGCAATGGGGCAGTTGGTCACCGCCGCTGGATTCTTTACCCGCAAAATAAATCGATTGGCACTGGCGATGTGCCCAGCCGCAGTGGCTATGCTGGCTCAAATGCCCTCTATGTGATTACCAGTGATTTTGGCACAGCCCGACCTGCCACCCGCACCGAATATGTACCTTGGCCGCCCGAAGGTTTTGTGCCCTATCAAGTCGTTTTTGGGCGTTGGTCATTCTCATTGCATAATGGCAATGTAACCAATGCAACTATTACCATGCGCCAAGGGAGCACCAATATTCCAGTTACCAAAGAAACTGTTACCAACGGCTATGGCGAAAATACAGTGGTTTGGATTCCGCAGGGCTATAGCAATGGTTCAACCTGGAATCAACCCAGCGCCGATACCACCTACACCATCACGATTGGCAATGTTGTGGTCAATTCGCAAACCCGCTCCTTCACCTATAATGTAACTGTGATTAATCCAAACCAATAGCCGCTTTCCAAATAAAATCCTCAATTCAGACCGACAGTAGCCACGAGTTGCTGTCGGTCGTGATCTGTGCTGGAGGTGTGTGTGGCTCCCAAAATTGCTTTTATTCGTAAGGGGCGCTGGCCATTGGCGAATGTGCGAACCGCCGAAGCGCTACGTGCCCAATTTCCCGAATATGAACTACGCGAGATCGATTTAATTCCCATCATTCGACGCAAGCCTGCACTGGTTGCATTAAATGGCTGGTGGACATTACGTCAATATGCTGGCGACTTGGCGATGCGGCGGCGCGGCCCCAAAGATGCCTTTTTGATTACCAGCTATATTTTCCATGCTGTCAAGCATTTAGTAGCCGATTTGCTGCGCGATGACGAGTATTTGTTCAGCTTTCAGATGCAATCGTTGTTTGATGTCAGCGTGCCAAACATTCCTAATTTTGTGTATACCGACCATACCTTGTTGGCAAACCGTCAATATCCAGGCTTTAATCCAAGCTCGCTCTATCACCCTGAATGGATGAAGTTAGAGCCAAGCATTTATCAAAATGCCAAATTAGTCTTTACACGTTCAAATCATGTTTCGCGCTCATTGATCGAAGATTACCATTGTGATCCGGCCAAAGTGCGCTGTGTTTATGCTGGCAGCAATGCTCCGGTCATCAGCGAAGCGCCTGATCCAGCGCGTTATGCCAGCCAAAATATTGTCTATGTTGGGATAGATTGGGAGCGCAAAGGCGGCCCTGAATTGCTACAAGCCTTCGCCCAAGTGCGGGCAGTTTATCCCAATGCCACTTTGACGATCATCGGAGCAACGCCGCAAACCAACCAACCTGGGGTTGAGGTCATCGGGCGGATTCCGGTTGAACAATTGCCGCAATATTATCAACGAGCAGCCGTCTTTTGCATGCCCACCAAACTTGAGCCATTTGGCATCGTTACGATTGAGGCCATGAATTATTGGCTGCCTGTGGTTTCGACCAACCTTGGAGCCATGCCCGACTTTATCGAGCATGATCGTAACGGCTATTTGGTCGAGCCAGGCACAGTTGATCAGCTAGCAACTGCTTTGATCAAATTGGTCGGTGATCCTGAGCGCTGTCGGCGATTTGGGGCACGCAGTGTCGAAATTGCGGCACGTTATCGCTGGGAAGCGGTTGGATCAGCCATGCGCGAGGCGATTCAAAGTTGTATCTAATTTGGTATACCGCTAATTTTTAATTAGCGGTATATTTATTCTAATTCGTAAGAGAGTATTTCAAAATAAATAAATGATAGCCAATTAAGAAAGTTCTCATTAACTATTCCAAAAAATTCATTAGGATCAACTATTGATCCTGAATCAAAACTCTCATTTTTCCCTGTTAAAAAATGAAAATATTTATTCCTAATATTAATAATCATTTTAATAATATGTCTATTAGTTGTTTTTATTTGAGAGTAAGGGGTTTTAGAATACACATTAGCCTCTAATACTTTTTCTATAGTTTTATAATAAATTTCACCCCACGAAGGATGTTGAGATAATATATTAAAATCTACTGTAACATCTAGATTTGTGTCTTCTGTAATATCTTTCATAAAATTATCAAATATAGTTAGTTCTTTTTTATCCTTTGCAAAAAAAATTTGTAGTTTTTCAAAGGTTCCTTCAAAATTCTTAGTTCTAGATGCCCACATTAACGGAAGACAATAAGATATTCTTTCTAAAATTCTATAGATATGAACAAATGATGATACATGGTTATTTATTGATTTTTGATAAAAATAATGACAAAATTCAAAAAATATCTCTCTATGAAACATAAAATTCTTTGAACGACTTCTCATTACGGCTTTATCAAATTCTATAATTGTGAATGGATTAATAGAATTTTCAATAATATTCCATGAAAATCTTTCATTTTTCTTAAAAGGTAAAATGAAATAATTATTCCTTTGTTTTAATATCTTATTAGAGAATTCACATTTAATATCCAAAAATCCAGATAGCAATCTAACATTTAATGCCTTATATATAATATTAGATGATATTTGTAACGTAAAAGGTAGTTTATTAGAAATTCTTGGCGTTAGCATTTCTATTGGTGTAAATCTTAATTGAATAGACATTTAAAACCTCATTCCATTTCATTTAATAGTGATAGCATTTCTATCTCTTCTTTATTGATAAAATTATTAAAATTACTAATAAAATAATCAACAGACTTCCTTCTTTGAGAACTTAATCTTATTTTTGATGTATCAAATCCAGAAAACGTTTTCTCAAATTCCTTAACGGTTTGAGAAAAATCATTAGGATCAATATTTATTAAGTATTGAAAATTCCTTCTTATCCCGACACAGAATCCTATTAGATTATTAAGATTCTTAAACCATTCCATATTATACTCATTATCTACAACCATTTTATATATCAATTTAGTAATTTCATTAAACTCTAAATCATCACTTGTTATATCAGAATTTATTATCTTATCAGTTATTAATTCATTCATTTTACTTTCTATTATTTTCTGATTTTCAATATTAGTGGAAGCACTTAAAAATGCAATATATGCATTAATAATATCTGATTTATTAAAAGATTCCTTTAAATTAGATTTATCTTTTTCGTTTTTTAGCGATAGAGAAAGGTTATCAAAATTATATATATTACCCATCAGTATTTCTATTTGATGTCTAACTGTCATTGGTCTTTGGCCATTATTTAGTGTAATCATTCTATAGAGTAAATTATCCATCGATTCACAAATTATAATATTAAGAAATATTCTTTTATTTCTATTTACTTTTTCATTATCTTTAATTCTATCAAGTGTATTTAATCTTTGTATACCATCAAGAATAAAAGCGTTATGTATCTCTCTATTTACATATTCCTCTATTTGGTTATCGTTGTAATTATTTATAATGTCAATTTTATCAATAAATGCAATTGTTAGTGGAGGCATAATGCACCCATCAATTATATCCTTTTCTAATCTTTTATAAAATCTAGCTGATTGTAATTTTCTTTGTATATCCAATTTGTTTATCAATTCAATTAAGTTATCTATAGCAAAACTATAATTTGTAGAACCTGTTATGAATTTCCCTTTAATTACATCATCATAATCAATAGAAGAAATTTTGATTGACATAAATTCACCTCATAGTATTTATCTGAATACTTAAATACTATACACTAGAATTTTTATATGTCTACAGGTTAATTATGTAAATTACGGAGTAAAGGCTTAAGATTGTATACTTACGCCTGATGTGAGTTAGGCATCGTTGATGACCGTAAAGGTAAGCACATCGATCCCAAATCGTGCCCGCAACACCGCTTTCACGACCAAATGCGTCACCTTGCTGGCAATGCGGGTTACCAAGCCTTCCACGGTTTTGGCCAACAAGCGCTCACTATTGCGTCCGGTATTTTGCAGTTCATGAAACGTCCCTTCGATCCGTTCACGGATCGACCCCAGCAGGGCATCAAATGGAGCGGGATTCCGCCGTTGGTTCTGGCGTTTGGCCGTCCAGATGCGATTCTTGGTTGTGGCGCGAACATCGTGTTGCCACCGTTCACCCAGAAACCCTTTATCCGCCCACACGTCGGCATTGCTGATCTGGTCCAAAATTTCGTCCGCAGCGGCCCGCTCATCGGTATGGGCTGGGACGAGGTCATAGGCCACCGGAATGCCATCGAGGGTCGTGAGCATGACGAGTTTATACCCAAAATAATGCAGTTTGCGACTGACACAATAGCCATAGCTCGCGCTTCCGGCGAAATCGCTGCGGGTTTTCGGGCGCGTATAGCCCATCACGGGAATCGGTTTGGTATCAAGGATGACCTGTGGGCAGTCCACCATGGCCCATGACGTGAGCCATGAGCGGCGTAAGGGTTCGAGCAGACCACACAGGCGGCGGGCATGGCGATTGAATTGGCTTTGGTGGGGCAGGGTTGGAAACAGATCACCATGGGTTGCCCGCAGAAAGCCTAAGAAGCCGCGTTCGCTGGGAAAGGGGACGAGATCCATCGCCAACAGGATGGTCAGCACCTCGCTTGGCGCGAGGGCTGGCGCAGGCCCTGGGGAAG